>DASXAN010001558.1:0-10697 GCA_036406755.1 Gemmataceae bacterium | reverse complement strand
CACCTACTCCGACAAGGTCGAGGACCTCAACCCCAAGACGCTGGCCGGCTACGACGGCCTCATCATCTACGCCAATACCACCCGCATCAGCCCCGATCAGGAAAAGGCCCTGCTCGATTACGTCGAAAGCGGTAAGGGCTTCATCCCCCTGCACTGCGCCTCGTACTGCTTCCTCAACTCGCCGAAATACGTCGAGCTGGTCGGCGCCCAGTTCAAGAGCCACAACACCGGCACCTTCCGCACCGTCATCGCGGAGCCGAATCATCCGGTAATGAAGGGCTTCAAGGGCTTCGAGAGCTGGGACGAAACCTACGTCCACACCAAGCACAACGAGAAGGACCGCACCGTCCTCGAATACCGCGTGGAGGGCGACAAGAAGGAGCCGTGGACGTGGGTGCGGACGCAGGGGCAGGGGCGCGTCTTCTACACCGCCTGGGGCCACGACGAGCGCACCTGGGGCCACCCCGGCTTCCAGAACCTCGTCGAGCGCGGCATCCGCTGGGCCTGCGGCGGCGACCCGTCCGTGGTGCCGGGCTACGCCGACCAGGCCGAGATGACCAAGGTGAGCAAGGACGTCAAGCCGTTCGAGTACAAGGAGGCCAACGTCCCCTTCTACCCGCCGAACCAGCGGTTTGGCGCCACGGGCGCCAACCTCAAGAAGATGCAGCTGCCGCTCGACCCCGCCGAGTCGATGAAGCACATCGTCCACCCCACGGACTTCGAGTTGAGGCTGTTCGCCTCCGAGGAGCAGCTGGGCGGCGGCAAGCCGATCTGCATGAACTGGGACGAGCGCGGCCGGCTGTGGGTGGCCGTCACCCTCGACTACCCTAACAACAAGCAGCCGGAGGGCCAGGGCCACGACCGCATCCTCATCCTCGAAGACACCGACGGCGACGGCCGGGCCGACAAAACTAGCGTCTTCGCCGACGGCCTGCTCATCCCGACCGGGCTGGAGCCGGGCGACGGCGGCGTGTACGTCGCGCAGAGCACCGAGCTGCTGCACCTGAAAGACTTCGACGGAGACGGCCGGGCCGATGTCCGCCGCACGGTCCTGAGCGGGTTCGGCACGGAGGACACGCACCACAATCTCCACACGCTCCGCTGGGGGCCGGACGGCCGGCTGTACATGAACCAGTCCGTGTACACCCGGACGGACACGGAGACGCCCCGCGGCGTCGTTCGGCTCAAGGGCGGTGGCGTGTTCCGATTCGACCCGCTGGCTGGTCAGCTGGACATCCTGTTCCGCGGCTGGTGGAACCCGTGGGGCCACCAGTTCGACGAGTTCGGGCAGTCGTTCCTGACCGATGGGGCCGGGAACGATGGCATCTCCTACGGCCTGCCGGGAGCGAGCTACGCCGCCGCCCCGCGCGCCCGCCGCATGTTCACAAGCATCAGCCCCGGCAACTATCCAAAGTTCAGCTCGCTGGAGATCATCCACAGTCGGCACTTCCCGGCCGACTGGCAGGGCGACTATATCACGTGTGACTTCCGCGCGAACAAGGTCGTCCGGTTCAAGGTTGAGGAGAATGGAGCCGGCTATGTCGCCCGCCAGTTGCCCGACGTGCTCCGCAGCACCGACGTGACTTTCCGCCCGATCGACGTGAAGCTCGGGCCGGACGGGGCGCTGTACGTCGCCGACTGGTCGAATCCGATCATCAACCACGGCGAGGTCGATTTCCGCGACCCGCGGCGGGACCGCTGGCATGGCCGCATTTGGCGAATCACCGCCAAGGGCCGGCCGCTCAACCCACGGCGCAACTTGGCCGACGCGCCGACGCCCGCGCTGCTCGACGCCCTGCTCTCGCCCGACGGCTACGACCGCGCCCAGGCCCGGCGGGTGCTGGCCGAGCGTGGCCCGGCGATCCGGGCCGCAGTGGCGGACTGGCTGCGGCGGCAGCCGAGGGACGCGGCCCGGCTCCAGGCGCTCTGGCTCGACGAGGCGATTCACACGGTCGATCCTTCCCTTCTGCACTTGGTTCTTGCGGCCGGTGATGGTCGGATCCGGGCCGCGGCGGTTCGTGTACTCGGGGAATGGGTGAACAGCGTGCCTGCGGCAAAACAATGGCTCGCGGAGCGCATCGCCGATGACCACCCGCGCGTCCGCCTGGAGGCGGTGCGGGCCTTGGCGCGCATTCCGTCGGCCGAATCGGCTGACCGCGCCCTGCGCGTCCTCGATAAGCCGATGGACCGATTCCTCGACTACGCCCTGTGGCTGACGGTCAACGAACTGGCGGACCCGTTGCTCGCGGCCATCGAGTCAGGGACGCTGCCGGCCGGCGACGAAGACCGCAAGCTGGCGTTTGTCCTGAACGCGGTCGAGTCGGCGAAGGCCGGGTACGTGCTCGGCAAGTTGCTGGACCGGCACCCGCTCACCCGTGACGGCCATGGGCCGTGGATCGAGCTGATCGGCCGCGCCGGGACGCCGGCCGAGCTGCGCCGGCTTTATGAGCAGGCCACGACCAACGGCTTCGATGACTCGGCCATGGCACGCGCCTTGGCCGCGCTGGCCGACGCCGCCCGGTTGCGACGAATCCACCCCAACGGCGAAGTGACTGCGCTGACGAAGTTGCTCGACCACCCGGCCGACGCGGTGCGCGCGGCGGCGATCCGGCTGGCGGGCGGCTGGGGCTTGGCGGAGGCCACGCCCCGCATCTTGCAACTCGCGACCGCCCGTTCCGCACCGCCAAGCCTGCGGCTCGCGGCCCTCGAGGCGCTTCGCGACCTGCGTGGTCCGGAAACGGTGGCCGGCCTGCGGAAGCTCGCTACCGACGTTGACGAGTCCTTTCCGGTCCGCCGGCAGGCCGCCCTGTCGTTGCTCGCCGTCGCCCCGGCCAAGGCGATCGATCCGCTTCGCGAACTGTTTGCAACCATTACCGCCGAGCCGGAAGCCGGCGGGCTCTGGCGTGCCGTTCTGGGCACCGGCAACGTCAGCCCCCGGCTGGCCGCTGCGCTCCGCGACCAGCCGCTCCCGCCCGCGGCCGCCGCGGCGGGATTGCGGGTGGCCAAGGAGGCGGCCGGCCGCCACCAGGACCTGATCCTCGTCCTCACCCGCCAGTCCGGCGACACCGCGCCGCGGGTGTACACGGGCGGCGACGTAGAGCGGATGGCGGCCCTGGCCAAGCTGGCCGGCGACCCCGCACGCGGTGAGACGATCTACCGCCGGCCGGAGCTGCGGTGCGTCAGCTGCCACGCCATTGGCGGGGCCGGCGGCAAAGTCGGCCCGGACTTGACCTCGGCCGGCGCCGCGTCCCCGATGGATTACCTTGTCGAATCCGTCTATCTGCCGGACAAGGCGATCAAGGAGGGGTTCCACTCAGTGCAGATCGAGACACTCGACGGCAGGGTGACGACCGGTATTCTTGTCCGGGAGACGGGCCGGGAGGTCATCCTTCGCGACGCGGACGGCAAGGAGGTGGCCATCCCGCGCACGTCCATTCACGAGCGGACTGCCAGTCGCTCGCTGATGCCGGCCGGCCTGGTGGACCACTTGTTCGAGAGCGAGCAGAGGGACCTGTTCCGCTTCCTGTCCGAACTGGGCAAGCCGGGCCCGTTCGACGCAGCCCGCAACCAGGCGGCCAAGGTGTGGCGCATCGCCGCCGTCAACCCGACTGATAGTGCGGCTGTTGAAAAGGCGCAGCGGGGCGACGACGCCCTGCCGGGCTGGACGCCGCTGACGACGACCGTCGCCGGGGCGTTGCTGAAGGCGGAAGTGCGGGCGCTGCCGGCCGTCGCCACCGGACCCGGGAAAGCTGTCTACGGCGCCACGCGGTTCGAGGTGCTCAAACCCGGCCGCGTCATGCTCTCGTTCGGCAAAGGCGGACCGGCGTCGGTGTGGGTCGACAGCAAGTCGGCACCGGCGACCGCCGAAATCACGCTCGAACTCGCCGCCGGCGTTCACACGCTCGTCATCGACTCCGAGTTGGCAGCACTGCCCGACCGGCTCACCCTCCGCTCGCCGGACGTCGTGTTTCGGCCGGATTGATCGCAGGCATTGGAGCATCGCGGTTGTCCTGCCCGCCAAGGGAACCGGGATCAGACCCAGCGGAAGGATGGCATTCCCGGGCTTACGGCACTGACGGCCGCTCATAGACCAACTTGCCGCCGAGGTACGTCCGCAGGCACCGCGTCTCCTTGATGGTTTCGGCCGGACAGGTCAGAACGTCCCGGTCCAGGACGACCAGGTCCGCGAGCTTGCCCGGCTCCGGCGAGCCGACCCGGTCCTCCAAAAACATGAGCCGGGCGTTGTTGATCGTGTAGAACCGGATCGCGTCCTCACGGCTGAGCGCCTCCTCCGGGTGCAGCGGCCGGCCGTAACCCTTCGCACGGCGGGTGATCGCCGTCTGCATCCCGAGGAACGGGTTGTACGGGTTCACCGACCGGAACGAGCCGACCTTCTGCATGTGGTCGGACCCGCCGCCGGCGACGACGCCGGCCGCGAATAGGCTCCGCAGCGGCTGGAAGTACCGCAGCCGGTCGTAGCCGAACTGGTCGGCGAGCGTCCGGGCGTCGAGGTAGAGCCACGCCGGTTGCAAGTCCACGACCACGCCCAGGCGGGCGCACGTCTCGATCGCCTCCTTGCTCATGAAGTTCGCGTGTGTCAGGCACGGCCGCGTGGCCCGGAGCGGCGTCGTCTTCCCGACCTCCTCGTACGCCTCCAGGAGTGTGTGGACCGCCCCATCGCCGACGGAGTGGCCGGTGAACTGCAACCCCGCCTCGGTCGCGGCCCGGACGAACTGCACGAGCCGGTCCTTCGAGATGAACAGCAGCCCGCGGTACTGCGGGTCGGAGATGGCGTAAATGCGGCTGACGCCCCACGGCTCGCGCAGGTAGGCACTGCCGGTCAACATGCCACCGTCGAGGAAGGTCTTGATGCCGACGACGCGGAGCATCGGCCCGCCATGCCGCAGCGGGTGGGCGGCGGCTTTGCGGATGTCCTCGATGACCTTCTCCGTCGGGGCGTTGGTGCCGATGGCGTGCGACGCGGCGATGCGAACCGTCAACGCACCGCGGTCGTGCAACCGCCGGTAGCGGTCGAGTGCCGCCGGGGGCGCATTGCGGTCGATGATCCCGGTC
The DNA here is from genome assembly GCA_036406755.1 of Gemmataceae bacterium. Lineage (GTDB taxonomy): Bacteria > Planctomycetota > Planctomycetia > Gemmatales > Gemmataceae > DASXAN01. The sequence continues at coordinate 5,624 of DASXAN010001558.1, read as the reverse complement.
AAGCCGACCGAGTTGTAATCATGGAATAGCGTCAACAACCGCTCGGCGTAGTCGGCTTCGGCCGGTTCGCGCTCGGCCGTCTGCACCTTCAGATAGCGCGTGCAGTTGCGGAGGATACCGGTCGGCTCGCCGGTGGCCGGGTCTTTCTCGGCGTATCCGGCTCCGCCGTCGGTCACGCGGAAGTCCTTGTCGATGCCGCTGAGCTTCAGTGCCAGGGTGTTGACGGACGCATCCGGCCCGGTCGAGAAGACCACCGGGTGCTTGGGGGCGGCCCGGTCGAGCTCGGCCCGCGGCGGGTAGCGCTGCTCCCGCAGTCGGGTAATGAACACCTGCCGGACCTGAACCCACGACCCCGCGGGGACCGCTTTCGCTCGGGCCGCGACATAGTCGAGGACATCGTGGATCGTCTCCATGTCCGGGATCGGGTGGTCGAACTCGGTCATGGCCGCCATCGTGGGATGGACGTGCGAGTCGATCAATCCGGGCAGCACGGTCTTACCGCCCAGATCGACCACCTGGGTGCGCGGCCCGCGGAGTGCCATCACGTCCGACTCCGACCCGACGCGGACGACTGTGCCGCCGCCGACGGCGACTGCCTGACCGACGGAGAATGCGGCGTCCACCGTCACGACCTTGCCGTTGTGAAGGATCAGGTCGGCGTCGGCCGCACGGGCCGGGGCGGCCAGCAAAAGAACCGCGAACGACGCCAGTATTCGATGGGTCATGGCACGCCCCCCACGCCGAGTGCCCTCAGCTCGCGGTCCCACGGCGACCGATATGGCCGGGTCAGCCACCGCCCGGCCTCCGCGTCGCCGACGACCTCCTCCCGCGCCGCGTCCCACCGCAGCTTTCTGCCGAGCCGGAGGGAGATGTTGGCCAGGTGGCACACGGTGGCGACGCGGTGGGCGCTCTCCAAGTCGGACGCCGGCTGCCGGCGGGATTTGACGCAGTCGAGGAAGTCGCGGACGTGCAGCCGGAATTGTTCCCGCGCGTCGCCCGAGGTGTCCACCGCCGACTGGGTCCACAACTCTGGCGCCCCGACTCGTGCGACCGCTTGCGGGCCGCCGACGGGCGGGGCGCCGTCGTAGCGGGGAATGGCATTCTCCGGCGGCGCCTTCGGGTCCGCGGTCAGTACGTAGCCGGAGCGCGTCACCGCCAGCGTCCCCTTCTGCCCGCAAAACTCCAGCGGGGCGGCCTTCGGCCCAGCGCTCGCCTCGCGGTGCGACCAGACGGCCGTGAAACCCGGGTACTCGATGATCGCGTCCTGGGTGTCCGGCGTCTCGCCGTTGTCGCGCAGGCTGAACCGGCCGCCGGCGCTGGCCACGGCGGTCGGCCCGGTCATGCCGAGTGCCCAATGAAGAATGTCCAGCGAGTGCGCCCCGAGGTTGGTCATCTGCCCGCCGGCGGTGTCCCAGAACCAGCGGAAGTGGTAGATGCCCCGGTTCGGGTTGTACCGGCGGGCCGGGGCCGGCCCGAGCCAGGCGTCCCAGTCGAGTTCGGCCGGCGGGTCGGCGTCGGCCGGCGAGCCGAACCCCGGCATCACGTTGCGGAAGGCCGTCATCCGCACCGAACTGACGGACCCGATGCGGCCCGACCGGAGCAACTCACATGCCCGGCGATAGTGCGGCCCCGACCGCTGCTGCGTGCCGACCTGGACGACACTCTTGTGCCGCCGGGCGACATCCACCATCCACCGGCCTTCACCGACGAAGAGCGTCAGCGGCTTTTCGACGTAAACGTCCTTGCCGGCGGCACAGGCCAACATCGTGTGCAGCGCGTGCCAGTGGTCCGGCGTGGAGACGACGACGGCTTGGACGGCGTGGTCGTCGAGCAGCCGGCGGAAGTCGCCCACGCCCTTCGCCCGCGGGCCGATTCGCGTCACCGCCTCGGCGAGCCGGCCGCGGTGGGCCTCGGCGACGGCCACGCAATCGGCGTCCGGCTGGGCCAGGAAATCGATGACGTGCCGCTTGCCGACCAAGCCGTAGCCGATAAAGCCGACGCCGACGCGGTCGTTGGCCCCGCGGACCCGGCCATAGCTCGCCGCCGTTAGGGCTGCGGCGCCGGCCGTTTGCAGGAAGGTTCGACGGGAGGCGGATCGTGACGTGTCGGGCATAGCGGCCTCTCAATCCGTGCCCGGCGGCGCTGCTACCTGTACCGGCTTCACGCGCCTCAGGTAGCCGCTCGGGTTGAACGTCAGCTTGTGCTTTTCACGGACGCGGTCGATTTCGAACTCGTCCGTCTCCTTCAGGAACGCCTCGACGGCTTCGTGTGGGCCGGGGCCATAGCCGGCGAAGACTGGGTGGCCGTTGACGTTGCTATCCGTGACGATCACGTAGCTGCCGGCCGTGACGAGTGGGGCGAACAGCCGGAGCTCGGCCAGGACGTGACGCTGCGAATGGTCCGAGTCGAGAATGACCAGCCGCGTTTCGTCGGCCGGCCGCCCCGCAAGCAGTCGGCGGACCAGTATGGCGTCGATGCTCGATCCCGCGACGTATTCGATCCGCGGGTGCGCGGGCCGCGGCAGGTCTTCCAGGTCAATCGAGACGACCTTTCCCTTGCCGACCAAGTCCAGCACGTGCGCCAGAAAGAGCGTGGTGCCACCGAGGAGCGTCCCGGTTTCCACAATCAGGTCCGGCCGCAGTTCCGTGATGATCTCCTGATACACCCAGAGGTCGAGCGGGCATTGGACGCACGGGACGTTCATCCAGAACGTCCGCACCCAGACTTGGTGCTCGTCCGGCGAGCCGTAATAGTACAGCCGGTGGAACCGGTCCACCACATCCGCCTCGGTCGGTGCCGATGAGTCGCCAGCGGCTACCGACGCTTCCGAAGCGACGGCGGCGGCTTCACCGGCTTGCTCCGCGCCGCTGGATTGCCCTAGGGCGGGCGGAGAGATGTCGCAGCGCAGCCGATCCTCCCACAAGACGTCTCCGCTGGCCGTGACGAGTTGTACGTCGCAATCGAGCGCGTCCTGGTCCCAGATATCGGTCGGCGGCAGCCAGTGGACCACGCGGTTGTGCTTGCAGACGCCGCCGGAGCAGGCGCACGGCACCCAGGTATCGTGCCACGCCGCCACGTCTCGGTCCGAGTCCGTGCGCCGTGCGGTGCACCGCACGGCCACCGGCCGGGCCGGCAATCCGCGGGCGGCGAACTGGAAGCACAACATCAGCCGCCGTTCCGCCCGCGGGCCCAGGCACTGACCCATCGGGCCGTATTGCCGCCAATCGACTTGGTACTGCCACGCCGAGACGTGACCGACCTGGCGGGTGGCCGGGTCCAGCGTCGCCGGGCAGGCATTGGTGAACTGGCGGCCGGACAGGCGGCACTGCGGGCACCCTAGTCGGTTCCAACGGCGATTCCACACCTGGGCCGCGAACGACGCGCAGCACATCGGACACTCCAGCCGCGCCGGCAATAGCGGACCGGCGGCCGTCGCGTCGTCCAGAAACATGTCGAACAGCAGCATGACGCTCGCCTTCTACCGAATCTGTGGCCCGACGTTTCCGTAGGTCCAGGCCTGGCCGGCGAAGGGCAGTGCCTTCGGCGGAGTCGGCACCACGCCCGCCCGGAGTTGCTTCGCCAGTGCCAATCCCGCATCGCACATCTGCCGGCCGGCCGTCACTTCCAGATTGCTGTAGCTAGTCAGCCGCGTCTCGTACCCGCCGCCGGAAGGGCCGAACGCCTCCTCGGTCGGTACGTAGCCGACGCAGCCGTTGGCCAGCGATACCGGGAAGGTGAACGGGAACCCGCTCTTCGCCTTCTGCTCCAGCCCGAAGGCGCAGAAGTACTCGGCCGGCGTGGTCAGGAATACGGCCGGCCCGACCTGCACCGCCTGCACTTCCACCTCGGCGGCCGGCTCCCGCTTCAGCTTCGCGTCCAACAGGACGGTTTCCTTGGCGAACGTCCACTCGGTCCGATCACCTTTGGCCGGCGGATCGTGTTGGACGATGGCGAGCGCCTGACGGACTCGCTCCGGGTCGGGCACGCGCCGGCGGATCGGCCACACTTTCGACTTCGCCGCCACCGGCGTCAGCGGCCCCGGCTCGCTACTGAGCAGTACCTTCACGGCCTCCGCCCCGACCCGGCCGCCGACCAGTTGCGCCCACCGATCGCCGGCGGGGTTCTTCGTCGGGCTGCGGTTGTCCACCTGGGTAATGTCGCCCGACGCCCCGGCCAGGAAGACGACGACGGCATCCTTCCCGTAATAGCCCTGGACGGTCTTTTCAAGGTAATAGATGTAATTGGCCGAGATGCCGCCGGGGCTGGTGGTGGCGTGGCAGGCGAAGTTGACGACGCAGCCGAGGAGCTTGCCGGACGCATCCCACGCGCCGACCACGCCGACCTCGGGGTCGGTCGGCCCGGCCGGCTCGACGATGTCCGGGTTGCCCTGGCCGGGGTGCGTGACCGTCCGGCCGTCCCGCATCCGGAAGCGGCGGCTGAACACGACTTTGTCCTCGATCCCCTTACCGACGCCGGCCTTGGCCTCGACCCGCCGTTCGTTCGCCTCACTGACAGTGTCAACGATCGCCTGCTCGACCCGGCGGAGGTACGCCGGGTCGGCGCAGGTGGAGTGCCGGTATGCCAGGTTCCGGACCAACTCTGAGTCATTGTCGTACTCGCCGGGCATGACCCAGACGAGCGGGCCGGAGGAGTGCGAGTGCGACGCCCCGATCAGGACCGCGTCACCGGGAATGCCAGTCTTCTCGCTGATGGCCTTGCGGGCGGCAAGGACCGTCCGCCGGTGAATGCCCAGGGCATCCACGCCGACCAGCGCGGCGCGATTGGTCCCGTCGTCGAACACGGCTGCCCGGACCTTGCACGGGTCGTGGACGCCGCGGCTGTATGCCTTGCCATACCCGCCAGGCACTTCGCAACCGACCATCGGCGTAATGTCCCGTTCGGCGAATCCGGCCTTGAACACGGGGCCCTGCGCGGGCGCGGCGGCGGCGAATCCGATGGAGGCGGTGAGGGCCAGCAGGCCGCGATCGAGGATCATGTCGCTGTCTCCCGACGCCATCAACTGCCTTCGGCCGCCTCAGCGGCGATGCGGCGGTAGATGTCGATCGCCTTGTGGAACGTCTGCTCGGCCTCCGACCGCTCGTCGGCGGCGATCTCCTTCGCCCGCACCCGCCATAACTGCTCGATCATGCCGGCACACCACTCGGCACTCCGGCGCGACGCCCGGATCGGGTTGCCGGCGACGGTGACGGTCACGGGGTTGGTGTGCAGCGAGGGGAAGTGCCGCAGTGCCACCCAGCTGCTCTTGTCGATCGGCACGGTGAACTCCAGGTCATGGACCTGGTCGTCGGCCGGCACGTCCCGGGCCGCGACCGCCACGCCGTTGACGACGACCTCGACCTTCCGCGTCGGCCCCTTCGGCTCCGGTCCACCGACCGCCGTGCCCAGCGGCTGGCGGGCGGCGAACGCCACCTTAGCCTTAACCGTGACCTGACCCGGCCGGTTCAGCGCGACCTGGTCACCGGCCGGCTTGCCATTGACGGCGAACTCGAGGGCGTGGGCGTAGCCGTCGGAGATGTACGACCGGCCCTTGGCAATGCCGTCACACCACTGGCCGAAATCGACGTGATCGGCCTTGCCGAGGTGGACGTACACCCCCCCCTGCC
>DASXAN010001557.1:0-2294 GCA_036406755.1 Gemmataceae bacterium | reverse complement strand
CCCCGCGGCTAAACCGTCTCGGTCACGGCGCCGGGACGCCCGCCAGCATGCGGTCAAGAATCCCCTCCGCCGTCACCTCCTCCGCCTCCGCCTCGTAGGTGACCAGCAGCCGGTGCCGCAGCACGTCCGGGGCGACCGCCTTCACGTCCTGCGGCGTGACGTAGCCGCGGCCGTCCAAGAATGCCTGTCCCTTCGCCGCCCGCACCAGGAACAGCGTCGCCCGCGGGCTGGCCCCGAACTGGATCAGCGGCCCCAGGTCCAGCCCGTACTCGCCCGGCCGGCGCGTGGCGTGGATCAGGTCCAGGATGTAGTTCTTGATCTTAATGTCCACGTACACCTGATCGACCGTCTGCTGCAGCGCCAGCACGTCGTCGGGCGTGAGGACGGCATCGACGGCCAAATCCGGGGCGACGCCGGCCATGCGGTCGAGGATCACCAGCTCGTCGGCCTTGCTGGGGTAGGTGAGCTTCACCTTGAACATGAACCGGTCGAGTTGGGCTTCGGGCAGCGGGTAGGTGCCCTCCTGCTCGATCGGGTTCTGCGTCGCCAGCACCTGGAACGGCCGCGGCAGCGGGTAGGTCTGGTCGCCGAGCGTCACCTGCTGCTCCTGCATAGCCTCCAACAGCGCACTCTGTACTTTGGCCGGGGCGCGGTTGATCTCGTCGGCCAGAATCAGGTGGGCGAACACCGGCCCCTTCTTGATCGAGAACTCGCCACTGCGAGGGTTGAACACCTGCGTGCCGAGGACGTCGGCCGGCAAGAGGTCGGGGGTGAACTGGATGCGGCTGAAGGACAGGTGCAGGGTACGGGCGACGGTGCGGACGGCCAGCGTCTTCGCCAGCCCGGGGACGCCTTCGAGCAGCAGGTGCCCGCCGGTCAGCAGGCCAACGAGCATCCGGTCCACGAGCGGCCGCTGGCCGACTAGAACCCGTTCGACCTCGGCGTAAAATCCGTCCAGCCGCTTCCGCTGGGCGAGGGCGTCCTGGTTGATCGCGGCCGGGTCGGTGGTCACGCTCGGTCCCCGTGGAAATGCCCACCCGTTGCATCGGGTGGGACTTCGACGCCTCCATTTTCACAGCGCGGCGCGCGGTTGACAACCGCCCGCAGCCCCCGCAGCATGACCGGCATGGAGCGGATGTCGCTGCGGAAGTTCGGGCGGATCGTCGCCGGCGTGATGGAGACGCTGCCGGAGGCGTTCCGTCCGTTCCTGGAGAACCTGGTCGTGGACGTGGAGGATGAGCCGGACGAACGCACGCTCCGCGAACAGGGGTTCACCGACGAGGAGATCGCCGCCGGCGAGACGCTGTACGGGCTGTTCGTCCCGTTCCCGCGGCAGCTGAGCCTGGACGACGGCGGGGCGATCGACGACGCCCACGAGCACCCGCTGCACCGGCTCATCGTCTACAAAAACCCGCTGGAGGAGGACTTCCCCGAGGCGCGGGAATTGCGGACGGAAATCCGGCGGACGGTGGTCCACGAACTGGCTCACCACTTCGGCTACTCGGAGCGGGACCTCGACCCGTTCGAGGCGAAGGAAGACCCGTGGGAAGAGGGGGATTGAGTGGTCAGGTGCGTTCGCCGCTCGCGGCCGTGCGGGCGAGCACCCGCATAGCCGCAAGCGGCTACCCTCCCTCACATCGTTTCCGTGTCGGCCGCGTCGGCCGGGGGCGGCTCATCGGAGTGGTCCTCGGCGTCGTGGGCCGCGTCCCCGGTGAATTCGTGCCGCGGGACGGCGTCGAGCAAGGCCCGCGCCTGTTCGGCGTGCTCGGCCGCGACCGACACCTTGACCTCGCCGAACGGCGCGGCCAGGTGGAACAGGTCGCCGGTCGCGTCCTCTTCGAGGAAGGCGGGGATGCCCTCGGCTTCGAGCAGGTTCTTGGCCAGGGCGGCCTCGGCCGAGGTGGGGTAGGAGCCGACGGTGACAAGGTCCATAGGTCATCCCCCGCGGGGTGGTCGATCCGGTTGCGACGCTAGTAGCCTAAGCGGGACCGCCGGCGGAGTAAAGCGGTGCGAGCGATGCAGAACGCAACCGGTGTGCCGACTGAAACCGAGGTTAAGACGCACCGCCCGGACCAGCCCGGCAACACGGCGACGCCAGTCCTGTGGGGGGCAACGGCCGTCGCCCTGGGGTCGATCACACTGGTCATCCTGTATTGTCTCGAACGCCCGCCCCACACCAATCCCTGGCCCTACCATCTCGCATTCCTCGCTGGCTATTGCGCCGGTATCGGGACGACGCTCCTGCAACGGCACCCAACCCGACGCCGCGCGTGGCTGCCCATCGGACTGCTATT
>DASXAN010001556.1:0-5835 GCA_036406755.1 Gemmataceae bacterium | reverse complement strand
GTGGGCGATCGACTTCCCGTTCGGCCTCCCCATCGAGGTCATGCCCGCCAGAACCACCTGGCGCGACCAGCTCGGGCAGATGCGCCGCTGGCGGAAGGGCGCCTACGCCATGGGCCTGCGCTGCGTCGAGCGCGCCAAGCGTCACAACGGTTCACTGCACATCCGCCGGGTCACCGACTCCGAGCAGCGGACGCCGTTCGACTGCTACCACTACCGCATCATCTACCAGACCTTCCACGGCATGCGCGACGTGATCGGCCCGCTCCGCCGCGCCCCGGGTACGGCCGTGCTGCCGTTCCAGTACCGCCGGCTGCCGGCCGCCCGGCGGGTGCTGGTCGAGTCGTGCCCGGCGTCGGTGCTGAAGGTGCTCGGCCTGCCGCACCAGAACTACAAGCAGACGACCGGCGGCCCGCTCACCCGCAAGCGGCTCCTGACCCGGCGGGCGATCCTGGCCGGGCTGGAGCCGCTGGTGACGATCGATCCGTCGCACCGACGGGCGATCATGCGGAACGGGGGCGGCGACGCCCTGGACGCGGTGATCGCCGCGGTCGGGGCCTAGCGGGCGTGGCGGCGGACCGACCACGCGGCTGTCGCCCGCCACCCGCGGTACCGGCGGGAGGGGAAGATGTACGTCTGAAATGACGAATGACGAAATACCCAGTGACGAACCGATCCTTCGTCTCCCGGGCGCGCAGACCGGGTGCCGGGCCGGTGAGGGCTTGCTTGGCGGCCAGAACCTCACCGGCCGCTCTTGTTTTTCGCGCGGGTCAGACTCCGGGGCGGCCTGACCGCCCCACCGCAGGCGGCGGAGATCGACCGTCGCCGACGTTGCCCTAAAGTGCGACGCCGGCACCCGAAACACGTCAGGCCGGCGTCGCTTTTCGAGACCGGCGGGGTGTTCGGGACGGGGCGAACACCGGACCGGCGGCGTTTCGCGGGTCCGGCTACAGCTCGTCCACCCACTCATCCCAGGCCCAGTCCCGGATCTCGTCCTTCTTCCACGGGCGCAGCCGGCCGAAAAACCAGTCGCGGCCCGTGCCGCCGGTCAGCTCGTCGGCGTCGCCGTCGTCGAAGACGGTCACCTCCGGCCCGGACACCTTGAGGAAGACGTTGCCATTGTCCCGCGTGCCATTGCCCACGCCGCGCAGGTTGGCGATGCGGTGCTCGTAGCTGCGGCCGGACGACCACTCGGCGAGGATGGCCGAAAGGGCCGCCGCATCGGTATCAAACGCGGTGTGGCCGCCAATCAGCAAGTCACCGCCGCTGCCCCCGCGCAACTCATCCCTGCCGTCGCCGCCGATCAGGACGTCGCGGCCGCGGCCGCCGATCAGGACGTCATCGCCGTCGCGCCCCATCAAAATGACCGGGAGGCTGCAATCGGAGACATCCAGCACGTCGTCGTCGGAGGAGCCGTTCAGAAGGACGCGATTCACGCCGGCCGCCGGGCGCCGGAGCGACAGTTGACCGTTGATGTAGATTTCGAGGTTGCTGCCGACCGTCTGGACTTTCAGCCTGTCCTTGTGGCCGTCGTCGATGGTGCCGCTCACATAAAGCGTGCCAGTGACAAAGTCGTAGTACGTGCCGGCCCGGGTGCCGGTCGAGAGGCCGAAGGCGATGGTGTTGAGCGTGTCCTCCACGCCCGTGAGACCCTCATATCGGGTATAGAAGCCCCGGCCGAAGTCAAAGTCCTGGTCGTCCGTCGTGCCGAAGGTCCGGTCCGGATCGCGCACTTCTTGCACCGTGCTGACGAATTGGTTCATGATGTTGGCATACCGCAGGATCGGATCGGTGTGCCGGTTGCCGAAGAAGTGGCCGGCTTCGTGGCAGGCCGCGTTGCCCACGTAGAGGCCGATCAGATCGGTCATGGTGGCCCCGTCCGCCCTGGGGATGTTTTCCAGGGCGAACGGATTGTCCGGGTCGCTGAAAAAGTCGAGCAGCTGCACAGCGGTTTCCGAAGTGTCGAAATTGCCGACATCGATGGACTGCGCAATTCCAATGACGTCCAGCCCGAGTTCCGCGCTCGTGCCGCCGATGATGACGCGGCTGACATTTGGGTACACGCCGAACGGGTCCGCGATGTCCCGGCTGTTCAAGATCTCGATCTGGAAATCGCCCGCGCGGCCGGTGACCGTAAAGTCACCGTTCAGGCCGCGGCCGAGGACCCCGCTGACGTCCGCGGCCAGGTTCTCCGCCACGGTGGCCGTGACCGCGTCAATGACGCGGCTCTCGTCGGCGGCGGTCAATCCCCAGCTCGGTAGGAAGGATGCGAGCGGCGACAGGTGGGCGTCCGGGTTGCCGAAGGGCAACCAGGCAAAGGTTTCTTGTGCGTTGACATTCGCGCCGTCGAAATCGAGGAACAGGACCTGGTGGCTGAAGACGGGCTGCTGCTCCAGCGCCGGTCGGAACGCCCGGAGCTGCAGGGTGTAGCCGGCGACTCCGGACGACACCGCCACGGCATATCTGCCGGGCGCGTCGATGACGTACGACACGGCCGCGTTACCGCCGCCGGGCAGCGGCGATGACTCGGGATAGAGATAGGTCTCATCCATGGACGTACCGACCAGGGGCGTGCCGTCGGGACCAATGAGGTCCAGCCGGTGCGCCCCGCCCCACACGGCAGCTCCGAAGATGTCGCCCGCTTTGAGGTCGAAGCTGTAGTAGTCCACGTTGTTCGAAACGCTGATCGTGACCGAATACTCGCCCTCGCTGAGTGCCCTGGTTCCGGACGACGGGTTGAACGGGTCGGCGGGCAGGAGAGGGTTTCCGCTGATGAGCACGAAGTAAGAGCCCGTCGCCGGGGCGACGAACCCGAGGTAGCTGTCGAACGTCTTGAAATCGTCGTCGTTGACCGCCAGCACATGGCCCGCGCTGTCGTAGATGGCGACGGTCGTATCCAGGCCGGCGAGCGGCACCGGCGTGTCGGTGTCCACGGTGATCAGCTGGCCGGCCGCCGCCTCGATGCGGTAGAAGTCGAAATCGCCGGTCCCGGTGCCGGTGCTGCCGTGCGGTCCGTCACCGATCCTGGCGCTGGCGAAGGCGGTCCCTTCGGCCCCTGCCCTCAATCCGGTTTCGTTTGCCAGCGGAATGGCTCCATCGTCCTCCGTCGGGCTGACGGGCCGGGGTGAGTCCAGGGAGATGTAGAGCGTGTAGAAATCTTCGCGGAATGCGCCCCCGCCCGACGCCGCGTCGAATGGATCGGCCTGGAACCCCGATCCATAGTCGAACACCACGACCGAGTAGGTATCGTCGGCCGGCGCCACGAAGCGGAGGAAACTGTCCGGCGAATGTCCGTAGTAGAAGTTGTTGTACTCGTCGTCGTTACTGGCCAGGAGGGTCCCCGCGCTGTCGTAGATACCGACCACGGAGTCGAGCGTGGAACCGATCTCCCACGCCTGGACATCGACCGTGATCGTCTGGTCGGCCCGCGCCGAAACGGCGTAGTGGTCGTAGTCGCCCGAACCCGTGCCGCCCGAGCCGTGCGGTCCGTCGCCGATGCGGGCATGCACGACGACGGCGCCGCTGCGGCCGGCCACCAGCCTCGTCGCATTGCCGAGTGGGATTGATCCGTCGTCCTCCCGGGAGGTGACCTCCCGGCCGGACAAGGCGCCGGTGACGTCCGCCGCCGGATGCTCGCCGCGGCCGGTGCCGAATCTGGGCAGGAATTGGGCGGTCGCCTGCGTGTTGTTGCGCCCCGTGACTCCTGCCGATTCGGCCTCGCTCACGGCCGACAGCGGGCCAGGACTATCCGGGACGTGACCGTGGGCGGCGTGGGCTCTGGCGGCTGCGGAACTTGGCCCGGCCGCTTTCCCGCCCGCCGGGACAGTAAGAATCGGGACGTTGCTCGGGACGGCCCGGTCCTCCAGGTATTCCACCCGCAAGCGCCCCAGCCGCGGGCGCGTCCGGCACTGCGGGTTCCGGCGCGAGAAGGGGCTGGCAAACCTCATGGCATACCCTCTCTGAGGAACCGAACCGCGGTCCGCGATAGAATGAAAACGACATCGCTCCGGGCGCGCAGACCGGGCGCCGGGGCGGTGCCGGGCCGGTGAGGGCTTGCTTGGCGGCTAGAACCTCGCCGGCCGCTTTTGTTTTTCGCGCGGGTCAGGCTCTGGGGCGGCCTGACCGTCCGGTCAGGCCCACCGCAGGCGGCGAAGGTTGACCGTCGCCGACGTTACCCTAAAGTGCGACGCCGGCACCCGAAACACGTCAGGCGGATGTTGCTTTTTTGGGCCCGGCGGGGTGCCCGAGGCGGGGCGAACGCCGGGCCGGCCGCGTTTCGCGGGTCCGGTTACAGCTCATCCACCCACTCATCCCCGGCCCAGTCCCGGATCGTGTCCTTCGTCCGCGGGCGCAGCCGGCCGAAAAACCAGTCGCGGCCCGGGCCGCCGGTCAGCTCGTCGGCCGGCTGGAGCAAGGGACGTCATTGGGCATGTCGTCATTCGTCACTGGTCACTAGACTACCGCCATGCTCCCCGCCGACTTCCTCGAGTATCTCCGCTGCCCGATGGACCCGAAGCGGGAGGCGGCGCTGACGCAGCCGGACGACCTGCACCTGGTCTGCTCCCGCTGTGCGCTGCGGTTCCCGATCAAAGACGGGTTCCCGGTGCTGGTGGTCGAGGAGGCGGAGCTGCCGCAAGGGTGCCCGAGCCTGGACCGGCTGCCGTGCCAGCAGAATCATGACTGACCCGCTCGTTCGTGGGGCGGCGTGGTCGTCCGGTAACAGTCGGCCGATCCGCGTGCCGGCGGAATCTGAATAATCCGTTCGTTCGAGGGATGTGCCATGGCGCGCGTTCATCTCTACGGACCCGACATCACCGACGACGGTGCCCCGCCCATTTGCATGTGTTGCGGCGAGCCGGCCGAAATCCGAGTCCGCAAGACTTTTCGTTGGAACCCCGGCTGGGCCTATCTGGCCCTCTTGCTTGGATTACTGCCGTTTATTGTCGTTTCGCTGCTCACAACTTGGACACGGAACGTGTACACACCGCTTTGCGGTCGGCATGCCGGCTATTGGCGGTATCGCACGGTCGTGGTGGTCGGCGGCCTCTTGACCCTGATTCTCGTCGCCGTGCTCCTTGGCGTCGCTGGAGTGAACGCCGGCGGCGATTGGGTAGGATTTGCCTGGCTCGCGGCCGCAGTGATCTTCCTCCCTTGGCTGATCTACGCCGCAATCCTCTCCGCGACGTCTATCCGAACCACGCAGATTTCCGCCAGCCGAATTGTCCTCGCCGGAGTTCACCCGGCCTTCGCCCAAGCGGTCAAAGGCCAGCGGGCCGAGCGTGAAGCGCGTGACGTGGACTCAACTGTTCGCCACAAGAACTGGCCCCATTCTCAGCGCAGCGAATTCTACGACGACTGAACCGGTCCCGCGTAAGCTGCGTAGCAGCTCGGCGTCTCCCACAGCCGCACCTCGACCACCGGGAACCCCTGGCCGGCCGCGTAGTCAAAGATCAGCTTGGCGATGTTCTCCGCCGTCGGATTCACGTCGAGGACGTGCACCCGTTCGCCCCGCTCCCGCAACAGCGGCAGCACCGGGTCGTCTTTGTGCAGGAGCATGGTGTGGTCGAGGGTGGCATCGATCCACCCGCCGACGACCCGCTTCAGGTCGGAGAAGTCCACGACCATGCCGCGGCGGTCGAGGCGGTCGCCGGAGAGGGTGATGACGGCCGTGCCGTTGTGGCCGTGCAGGTGGCGGCACTTGCCGTCGTAGTCGAGCAGGCGGTGGCCGTAGCAGAAGTGGATCTCGCGGGTGACTCGGAACATTGCGGTTCTCCCGTAGGGTGGGCCGAGTGCAACGAGGCCCACCGAGCGGGGACGGTCGTCCCGGACCGGTGGGCC
>DASXAN010001555.1:0-8052 GCA_036406755.1 Gemmataceae bacterium | reverse complement strand
CCGTGCTCGGCGTCGTCATCGGCATCGCCGCCGTCACCACGATGGTGTCGATCGGCCAGAGCGCCACCGCCCTCGTCCAGGGCCAGCTCCAGACGCTCGGCACCAACGTCATCATCATCTTCCCGGCCAGCAGCCGCGGCGGCGGCGGCGTGCGGGACACGGCCGTCGTCACCCTCACCGCCGCCGACGCCGACGCCATGGCCGCCGACTGCCCCTCCGTCCTGGCCGCCACCCCGCTCGTGTTCACGTCCGGGCAGGTGATCTACGGCAACAGCAACTGGAAGCCGCGGGACGTGTGGGGCGTCGGCCCGGACTACCTGATGGTCCGCAACGGCCAGCTCCAGGCCGGCACCTTCTTCACCCCCCGCGACATCACGGCCGCCGCCAAGGTGTGCGTCATCGGCCAGACGGTGGTCGCCAAGCTGTTCCAGACGGCCAACCCGATCGACCAGACGATCCGGGTCAAGAACATCCCGTTCAAGGTGATCGGCGTGCTGGAGCGGAAGGGGGCGAACATCGTCGGCGAGGACCAGGACGACAACGTCCTCATCCCGTACACGACGGTCAAGAAGCGGATCCAGGGGTCCACGTTCGACAACGTCGGGGCGATCATGGTGTCGGCCCGGACGACCGGGCTGATGAGCGACGCGGAGGCCGAGATCCGCCAGCTGCTCATGGAGCGGCACCACATCCACCCCGGCGAGCCGCCCGACTTCCGCATCCAGAACACCACCGAGATCGCCAACACGCTCGGCGTCGTCACCGGCACGATCACCCTGATGCTCGCCTCGATCGCCGCCATCTCGCTCGTCGTCGGCGGCGTCGGCATCATGAACATCATGCTCGTGTCGGTGACGGAGCGGACCAAGGAGATCGGCATCCGCATGGCCGTGGGGGCGCGGTCGAAGGACATCCTGCGGCAGTTCCTGGTGGAGGCGGTGTTGCTCTCGGGCATCGGCGGGGTGGTGGGGATCGGGCTGGGGATCGGGGCGTCGGCCGGGATCACGGCCGTCATCAACTCGCTGACGTCGGGGACGAAGTGGCCGGTGGTGGTGTCGCTGCCGGCGGCGGTGGTGGCGCTGGCGTTCGCGGCGGCGGTGGGGGTGTTCTTCGGCTACTACCCGGCCCGGCGGGCGAGCAAGCTCGACCCGATCGAGGCGCTCAGGTACGAGTAGCCCGCAACGCAGAGCCCGCAGCGCGAGCAAGGGAATCTCAGCAGATCCCTTGCTCGCGCGTCGGGCTCTGCGCTTCGGGCTCACGGTCGCGGCGTCGGCGGCGGCAGCAGCGGGACGTCCGCCGCCGGCCGGTCCGGCGGCAGCACCGGCCGGTCCCGGTCCAGCGCCGCCTCCGGCGACTCCACCCGCTCCGGGTATCGGTCCCCGTTCGGCCCCGGCTTCTCGGCCGCCGGGTAGCACACCGGGGCCGCCAGCCGGCCGAGCGGGCCGATCGACTGGAACCGCTCCTCGTAGAACCGCACCCCGTGCGTCTCCAGGATCGTGCCCGTCGACCGCTCCAGGTTCGTCAGCTCGACGTTGTACTGGGCCAGCGCCTGCGCCTCGGCGCTGACGGCGTTGCCCCAGTCGGTGATCGCCAGGAGCACGTTCAGGAAGATCGCCCGCCCGGCCCGGAACTCGGCCAGCTGCTGCTCCAGGTTCACCCGGGCGGCCGCCCGCGTCTCCCGGAACGCCTTGTACTGCTCGTAGAACTGGGCCAGGTTGCGGACCCGCTCGGCCAGGTCGTACGTGGCCGCGTGCAGCCCCTGGTCGAGATTCGCCCGGTCCCGGGCCACGACCAGCTCCGCCTGCCGCAGCCCGGCCCGCCCGGCCCGCAGCCCCAGCGGCACCGAGAAGTTCACCCCCAGCGACCAGTCGGTGAACTGGCCCGGCCCGGACTCGGCCCGCGGCCCGACCGGCGTCGTCCCCTCCAGCCCGTTCCAGCGGTAGAGCATGGTCGCGTCCACCCGCGGCAGCGCCTGGTTGCGGGCGACGAGCAGGTTCTGCCGGTCGGCCTCGATGATGAGCTTGAGCTCGATCAGGTCCGGCCGCCGCTGCTCGGCCAGGCGGATCAGCTCCTGCCAGTTCGGGTCGTACGGCTCCGGCGTCGGCGGGGTGACCGGGACGAACCGGGGCGGGTCGGTGGGGGCGAGGCCGAGCAGGTTCCGCAGGGCCGCCTCGCGGGTGAGCAGGTTGGCCTCGGCCGTGATCAGGTTGGCCCGGAAGTTGGCCAGCGACACCCGCGACTGGGCCACGTCGCCGGCGTTGCCCAGCCCGGCCCGCAGCCGGCCCTCCGCCCGGGCGTACGCCGCCTCGCCCTGCTCGACCTGCTGCCGCCGCGCCCACACGTCGGTGCGGGCGAACACGACGGCCCAGTACGCCTCGGCCACGCCGCGGACCAGCTCCTGCACGGCGTCCTTGAGCTGGAAGAACGACCGCTCGGTGTTGATCCGGGCGACGACCACCGGGGCGAGGTTCACGTCCACGCCGGCCCCTTGGAGGAGCGGCTGGGTGTAGCTGAGCGTGACCGCCGACCGCTCCTGCGGGTTCAGTGGGGCCGGGCCGTTGAACCGGGCGACGTTGTCGGCCACGTTCAGGTTGGCCGTGCCGCCGGTGACGGTTTTCTTGACGACGCCCAGGCCGAGGTCGTAGTTGTCCACGCGGGTGCCGGTGATTAGCGTGCCCGTCGGGCTGAGCGGGTCGAACCCGGCCACCGGCACGTCGGACTGGCTGAACGTGTTGTTGGCGGTGACGACCGGGTCGAAGGCGGCCCGGGCCTGGTCGATGGTGGTGTTGACGATGGCCGGGTCGTAGATCGTCTGGCCGCTGGAGACGGCCGTCGTCCCGGCCAGGACGCGGACGACCTTGGAGTTGGCCAGGGCGATGCGGATCGCCTCGTCGAGCGACAGCTCCTGCGGCGGGACCTGCGGGGCCGGGGCAGAGACGGTGGCCGGCGGCGGCAGCGGCGGGATGTGGGCCTGGGGCAGCTGGGCGAGGTCGCGGACTTCCAGGTGCCGCTGCTCGCGGATGACCTCGGCCCACGGCCCGGCACCGGGGACGCAGCCCGCGGCCAGCAAGCCGAGGAACAGGCACCCGATCACCCCGGCCGGCCGTCGTAGGTCCCGCGGCACCATGACACATCCGGTATCGGCCGGACGGGGCAAAGAATTCGGATTATTCCGGATGCGCCGGTCGGGTGGCCAGCAGGCCCGCCAGGAAGTGCACCGCGTCCCCGCGGCCGCGGGCCACCTCCGCGAACGCCGCATAGTCCCCCTGCCGCCGGGCCAGCTCCAGCGGCCCCGGACACCCCAGCCCCCGCTCGTCCACGTTGGCCAGCAGCTTCCGCGCCGCCGCCGCCGCCTCAGCCTGTCGGCCGGCGTGCAGCAGCAGGTTGACGTACACCTCCGCCGGCCGCGGCCCCACCTCCTCCGGGTCGGCGGCCTCCGCCTTCGCCCGGAACCGCTCCAGCCCCGCCTGGACGTCCTCCCCGACCAGCACCCGCAGGTAGGCGGCGTGGTCGGCATACAGGTCCTCGAACGGCGGGTCGCCGGGGAACTTCATGTTCGGCGCCAGCCGGGCGCCGTAGTCGGCCAGCTCGATCGCCTGTCGCAACCCGGCATCGCCCGGCGGGAGTTGCGTCGCCGCCTGCACCACCGCCCCCAGGTGCGACACGTCGATCAGGTAGGCGTCGTCGGCGAACAGCCAGTCCCGGCCGGCCGTCATCTCGGCCACCGTCGCCCCGGCCGGCGGCTCGGCCTCGCCGTGCTGGAGCAGCTCGTACCGCAGCCGCTCGCGCAGCTGGTCATGGAGCGACTCGACCAGCCGACGGGCGAAGTAGGCCCGCACGTCCGCCGCCAGCGCCGCCTCGAACCCGCCGAACAGCGTGATCGCGTTGCAGATGCCCTGGCGGGCCAGCACCAGGTCGAACCCTTTGCGCGGGTTGACGCCGTGGTGCAGGGCGATCTCGACCAGCGGGTAGAAGTCGTCGTCCTCCTCCAGCACGACGGCGTCGAGGGCGTCGCGGACCGGCCCCGGCTCGCCGATCAGGCGGAAATAGTTCCAGGCGTGCGGGATGTCGCCGGCCTCCAGGTAGAGCCGGCCGACCGTCCGGGCCGCGTCACGGATCGCCTCCTCGTACGGCGTGTGCAGCGCTTCGGGCAGCTCGGCGGCCGGGCGGGTGGGAACGGGGTCGGCCCCGAGGCGGAGGCGAGCCCGCAGCAGCAGGGCGTAGAACAGGGCGTCGAGGTTGCCGGCCCGGCGGAGGGTCTCGACGAGCTGGTCGGCGGCGGCGGCCGGGCCGTCGGCGGCTAGGGTGCGGCGGAGGTCGTCGAACGCGCCGGCGGGCAGCGGGCTGTCGGGCATGGGATTCTCCGGGGACTATCGTATGCGGCCGGCCGGTAGAATGCAGGCATGGCCGACCCGCTGCTGGCGCCGACCGACGACGGCCTGTACTGCCCGGCCGGCGACTTCCACATCGACCCGTGGCGGCCGGTCCCCCGGGCGGTCGTCACCCACGGCCATGCCGACCACTGCCGCCCCGGCTGCGGCCACTACCTCGTCGCCGCTGCCGGCACGCCGGTCTACCGCGCCCGGCTCGGACCCGATGCCGACCTGCGGCCACTGCCCTACGGCGAGCCGGTGACGGTCAACGGCGTCCGCGTGTCGCTGCACCCGGCCGGGCACATCCTCGGCTCCGCGCAGGTGCGGCTGGAACTCGGCGGCAAGGTGTGGGTCGTCTCCGGCGACTTCAAGACCAACCCGGACCCGACGTGCGCCGCGTTCGAGCCGGTGCGGTGCCACGTGTTCATCACGGAATCGACGTTCGGCCTGCCCATCTACCGCTGGCCGGCCCCGGGAGATGTGTTCGCCGACGTGAACGCCTGGTGGCGGGCGAACAAGGAAGCCGGCAAGGCGAGCCTGCTCTATGGCTACGCGCTCGGCAAGGCCCAGCGGCTGCTGGCCGGCGTGGACCCAGCGATCGGGCCCATCTACCTGCACGGGGCGGTGGACAAGCTGACGGCCGCGTACCGCGAGGCCGGCGTCGCGCTGCCGCCGACGAAGTACGCCGAGGCGGTGCGGGGCTTCGACTGGTCCGGCTCGCTGATCGTGGCCCCGCCGTCGGCGCACCAGACGCCGTGGACGCGGAAGTTCGGCACCGTCTCGACCGGGTTCGCGTCGGGCTGGATGACGATCCGGGGAACGCGGCGACGGAAGGCGGTGGACCGCGGGTTCGTGCTCAGCGACCACGCCGACTGGCCGGGGCTGCTGAGCGCGATCGCGGCGACGGGGGCGGAGCGGGTCGGCGTGACGCACGGGTACACGGCCGTGCTGGTCCGGTGGCTGCGGGAGCGGGGCGCGGACGCGTGGGTGCTGCCGACGCGGTACGAGGGGGAGACTGATGACCCGGCGACAGAAGGCGTCGCCGCGGAGACGGACCGCGACGACGGCCCGTGACGGGGCCGGTTAGCGGCCGAGCGCCTTCTTGATCCGCCGGATCTGAGTGTCGTGGGCGGCCAGATCCTTCGCCGGCAGGCCGTCACAGGCGGCCGCCAGCAATTCCTCCGCCCGCCGCCTCGACGCGGCATCCGCCTCGGCGGCCGCCATCTCAGCCAGCGACAGTTGCCAATGCCGCCGGCCGGCGTCGGTGGGCCGGGTGCGGATGGCCGTCCACAGGGTCTCGGCGGCATCCGATTCCAGGGACGAGCGCAGTTCGCCCACCCACGCGGCGTGTGGTCCGTCCCCCCACGGCGGCGCCGGCCCGCCCCCTTCGGCTTCGCGGACCAGCCGATACGCCTCGGCCAGCTGGCCGGCCCGGGTGACGTCCGCCAGCACCTCCTCGTCGGCCAGCACGGCGGCCAGGGCACACTTCCACCGCGATGCCGCCGCGTG
This sequence comes from Gemmataceae bacterium, assembly GCA_036406755.1. Classification (GTDB taxonomy): domain Bacteria; phylum Planctomycetota; class Planctomycetia; order Gemmatales; family Gemmataceae; genus DASXAN01. Next base: position 2,170 of record DASXAN010001555.1, on the reverse strand, counting down.
GCCCGGCGCCAGGGCGAGCGCCCGGCGGAGGGCCGGTTCCGCCTCGGCCTGCGCCTTGGCACGGGCCGGGTCGTGTCGGCCCGCCGGCCCGGCGGCGGCCCGTGCGATCCCGAACTGACCGTGGGCGGCGGCCCGGTCGTCATCGGACAAACCGGCCTGTTCGGCCAGGGCCAGGGCGGCCCGCGCGTCGTCCAGCGCCGGCCCCGCCCTGCGGCCGGACCTCGGCGGCGGCGCCCGGGTCTCGGACCGGAGCAGCCGCAAGTGGAATTCGGCGGCCTTGTCCGCCGGGCGGCAGGCCCGCAGACCGTCCTCGACGACCCGTTCCCAGTCGCCGGGCCGCCCGTCCCCGGCCGCCGCGAGCAACTGGCGGGCACGGGCGTAGGCTGACCAGGCGGCGCCGAAGGGCCGCAACCGCTCCGCCGTCGCGGCCCCGCCGTCCGGCCCAGCCCCCGGTCCGGGGGCCGCGGCGATCGCGTCCGCCCAGGCCCGCAGGACGGCGTCGGTCAGGGCAGTGGCGTCGTGCCAGCGGGCGAGTTCCGCGGCGGCCGCCAGCGCTTCGACTGCCCGCGCCGTCAGGCCCGTGGCCCGGTCCGGGTCCGCCCGCGCCGCCAGCAGGTCGGCCCGGGCGGACCAGTACCGGGCCTCGGCCGCCTCGACGCCGTCCGGCGCCCGCCGGACCGCCTCGTCAAGGTCCCGCCGGGCCGCGGCCAGCAGGTCGGCGTCCGGCCGCCCGCCGGCTCGGCCGGCCTTGTCCGCCGCCCACCGGACCCGACACCGGCCGCGGTGCAGTCGCGCCACGGCCCCGCCGCCGTCGTCGATCGCGTATGTGAACGCCTGGTCCGCCCGGCCGTACTCCCCCGGTCCGGCGACCCGCTCCGCCAGCTCGGGTAGCCCGGCCTCCTCCTCCCGGACCAGTCCGACCGTGTCCCAACAGTCCGGCCGCCCCGGGGCCAGCGTCGGCAGTTTCTCGGCCCACTCCCGGGCCCGCCGCAGGTGGGCCGCCCGGGCGACCGGGTCGGCGGGCCCGGCCCGGCCCAGGTCGAGGGCCGTCCGCACCGCCCACCGGTACAGCACGACCAGGTCGTCGACGTCGTCGGCCGGCTGCCGGCCGATGTCGAGCGCCTTGCGGAACCAGTCGTCCGCCTCACGGAGCCGGGCGGCCCGGCCGCGGGCCTCAGTTTCGCGGCCGGCCTTCAGGGCGGCCGCGACGCCTGCCACGGTGAGGGCGTTCCGGCGGGAGTCGTCGGCGGCGAGGGCGGCGGTCGCGTCCGCGCCGATCGCTGCCACGGCCGGCTTCGGGCACTCGGCGCGGGCGAGGCCACGGAGGGCGAGGTAGTCGGCCCGCCCGTCCAGGCCCGCCGCCCGGTCGAACAGGCGGACGGCCAGCTCCGCCGGCTTGATCGGCTGCCCCGGGGCGCGTGCCCAGGCGTCCGGATGGCGGCGGACGTGGGCGGCCGCCGCGGACGCCAGCCGGGCCGCCAGCCGCCGCACTTCCGGGTCGGGGTCCGGTCCGGTCACGGCCCGGCCGCCATCGTCCAACAGCGGGCGGACGACGGCGATATTCACCTCGGCCGCGGCGGCCGGGTCGCCGCGGACATCCGCGACGTACCTGAGGAGGGCGGTGACGGCCGCGAGCCGGCCGGCCGGGGTGGCCGGCTGTGCCGCCGCCTCCGCGAGCCGGTCGGCGGCCGGCCCGGCCGGTTCCGGGGGGCGCGGCCCGCCCCGCGGCCGGGGCGCGGGCTTCGCCGCGCGATCACCCGGGAGCCACGGCCGCCAGTCCCGTCCGCCCAGGGCCAGCGCCCCGACAACCACGGCAATAACCGTCGAGGCCGCGACCGCCGCCCGGGCCGGGTGCCGGCGGCCCCACCGCCGGGCCTGCCGCACCGCCCCCGCCGCTCGGCGGCGGCACCACCGCCAGCCGCGGCGGACCGGCCCGGTCGGCCGGGCCGCGACCGGCTCGCCGGCCCGGAATCGTCCCAGGTCGTCCGCCAGCGCCCGCGCCGACGGGTACCGCCGGGCCGGGTCTTTTTCCAGGCACTTCAGGCAGACCGTGTCCAGGTCGCGGGGCACGTCCGGGCGCAGCCGCCGCGGCGCGACCGGGTCGTCCTGGACCACCCGAACCAACGTGTCGAGCGGGGCGTCGGCGTGGAACGGCGGCCGCCCGGTGAGC
>DASXAN010001554.1:0-2017 GCA_036406755.1 Gemmataceae bacterium | reverse complement strand
GAATTCTACAACTGCGCCGTCGAGGTGATGCGCGGGGCCGAGGCGATCGACGAGTACATCGCCCTGCCACAGCAAGAGGCCTTCGACATCGAGTACTGGCCGCTGGAAGAGGCGAAGCTCAAGCGGATGCCGCCGGAGAAGGAGCTGGCCCGGCAGGTGGTCGCCGTCGTCGGGGCCGGCAGCGGCATTGGGCGGGAGGTCGCCCAGCGGCTGGTCAAGGATGGGGCGCACGTCGTCTGCGTCGATCTCAACGCCGAGGCGGCGAAGGAGACGGCCAAATCGATCGAGGCGAAGCACGGCACCGGCATCGGCGTGGCCGGCAGCGGCATCTCCGGATGCGGCCCGGCCGTCGGCCTGGGCTGCGACATCACGAAGCGCGACAGCATTCGGGCGATGCTCGGCGACGCGCTCCTGGCTTACGGCGGTCTGGACGGCATGGCGGTGACGGCCGGCATCTTCGTCGCCCCGGACGCGGGCGGGCGGATCAAGGACGAGCAGTGGGCGCTGACGTTCGCCATCAACGTTACCGGGTCGTACCTCGTCGCCGACGAGGCGGCGGCCGTGTGGAAGGAGCAGGGACTGACGGCCAACCTCGTGCTGACGACGAGTGCGAACGCGGTGGTGGCGAAGAAGGGCAGTTTGGCCTACGACACCTCGAAGGCGGCGGCCAACCACCTCGTCCGCGAGCTGGCGGTCGAGCTGGCCCCGCTGGTGCGGGTCAACGGCGTCGCCCCGGCGACGGTCGTGCAGGGCAGCGCCATGTTCCCGCGCGACCGCGTGGTGGCGTCGCTGACGAAGTACAACATCCCGTTCAGCGAGGTCGAGAGTGACGACTCGCTGCGGGACAAGCTGGCCCGGTTCTACGCCGACCGGACGCTGACCAGGACGCCGATCACCCCGGCCGACCAGGCGGAGGCGTTCTTCCTCTTATTCAGCCCGCGGCTGGCGAAGACGACCGGGCAGATCATCTCCGTGGACGGCGGGCTGCACGAGGCGTTCCTGCGGTGACACTCCGCGTCGGCGATCGCGTCGGCGGGCTGACGGTCTTCAGGCCGGACGGTCAACCCGTCACGCTGGCGGAAGTCGCTTCGGGGCCGGCGGTTCTCGTGTTCCTACGACACCTGCACTGAATCGCATGCCTGGCGCACCTCGGCGGGGTGCAGAAACGGTTGTCCGACATCCGCGCGGCGCGCGGCGAGCTGGTCGTGGTCACGCAGGCCAAGCCGGCGGTGCTGGACGCCTGGCTCCGCAAACACCCGCGGCCGTTCCCCGTCGTCGCCGACCCGGACCGGGCGGCGTACCGGGCGTTCGGCCTGGAGCGCGGCCGGTGGGCGATGTTCTTGCGGCCCGGCACCATGCTCCACTACATCGGCCTGATGGCCCACGGCTGGGTGGCTCGGCCGCCACTCAATGGCGAGGACGTGTTGCAACTCGGCGGCGACTTCGTCCTGGACCGGGCGCACCGGCTGGTCTTCGCCCACCGCAGCGCCGACCCGGCCGACCGGCCGGCCCCGGAATTGCTGGTCGAGCCGGTGCGAGCACTGGCCGGGGCGGGGCAACCGACATGAGGCGAATCGCGGGACTGTCGGCCGGGCTGCTCGCCGCCGCGTGGCTGGCGGCGGGGGCCACCGACCCGCAGACTGCCGCCCGCCTTCGCCAGCCGGTCGCGGCCGTGTTGCTCGCGGATGGGCGGACGCTGGCCGTCGCCAACCGGCGAAGCGGCACCGTCTCGCTCGTGGACCTCGCCGCCGGCCGGGTGCGGGACGAAATCGCTGTCGGTGATGGGCTGGCCGATCTGATCGTGCTACCGGACCGGCGGCACTTGCTGGCCATCGACGCTGAGGCCCACGCCCTGGTGGTCCTGGCCGATGACCGCGGTCAACTGAAGGTCGTCACCCGATTGCCCGTCGACTCGGACCCCGTCAGCGTCGCCGTGGTCGCCCTCCGGGAGGGCGAGGCTCCTGCCGAGCCGCGAACGCTCCCGGCTCGGCAGGAGCCTCGCCCTTCCGGAAGGAGC
>DASXAN010001553.1:0-1993 GCA_036406755.1 Gemmataceae bacterium | reverse complement strand
CGCCGCTTGCGGCTAAGCAGTCGGGCGCCCGACTGCTTAGCCGCAAGCGGCGAGTTATTACCGATACCGTCGCGCCGTCAGCACCAGCACGCCGAGGAAGCCGAACAGGCCCGGCAGGGCCAGCAGCGTCCCCCACCGCCACCGCGCCTCCGCCCGCGGGCTCAGCCGCACCCGCGGGTACTCCCACTCGCCGGCCGGGTGCGGCAGCCGCTCGTCCCGGCCGAGCAGCCAGTTGCACGTCGTCAGCAAGAGCCGCTCGCGGGCCGGCGACAGCTCCGGGCCGTTGAAGAGGCCGCCGTGGCCGATCGCCGCCACCCGCACCCGCGTCGGCGTGTAGCCCTTGTCGCCGGCGGCGAAGGCGTCGGCCGGCACCAGCCCGCCGGCGGCCAGCGCCTCGGCGGTGCCCGTCGCCGCGGCCCCCGCCAGGCTCGCCGCCTTGGCTGCCGCCGCCTTCGGGTCGGCCCACTCGGCCGGGATCGTCGTCTCGACGGCGACGGCCAGCGGGAACGGGCCGCGCCGCTTCTCGTCGCGGGTGCCCTTGGCCGGGTCGTCCGGCTTGGGCGGCTCGAACCGCGGCGTCCGGTCCCGCGTCGGGAACGGCTGGTCCTCGTTCCACGCCTCGTCGTCGCTGACCAGGAATTCGGGGGCGAACTTCTCGCCGCCGGGCCGGACCGGGACGAAGTACACCGGCCGGGCGTGGCGGACGGCCAGGTCCGGCCGCTGCCGCGGGCCGAGATTGCGGGCCACCAGCTCCATGCTGGCGCTGATCGGGTTGGGGGCGACCGGCTCGGCCGGCTGGCCGGCCAGGGCCGTCGGGTTGAACAGCGCCGCCCGCTTGTTGGCCGGCACCTCGAACCGCACCGGCGGGATGTCCACCTTGGTGGCGCTGGCGAACACGCTCGACCGCCGCTCGGCGAACGCCCGCCCCTCGTTCGTGTACAGCACCGTCTGCTTGCCGAACTGGATGCCGAGCTGGCCGAACAGCTCCTCCAGGTTGTCCGGCCCGGTCGGTCCCGGCTGCCGCCGGTCGGGGGCCTCGTTCGTCGGCCCGAAGCACGCCAGCACCGGCTTGCCTTGCCTCATGAAGTCCTTGATCGCCGCCACCTGCACGTCGTCGAGCCGGTACAGCCGCGGCGGGACGTAGTCCGGCGGCGTACTGGTCAGGTTCCGCAGCGTCAGCCGCGGGACGATGAGCAGGTCGCACTCGCCCAGGAGCTTGGCCATCTTCGCCTTCAGGTCGGTCATCCGCCGCTCCTCGATCACCCGCTCCTTGGCCGATAGCTGCCCTCGGTCGGCCTCCAACTGTTGCCGGGCGGCGGCGTTCTGCTTGACGGCGAAGTCGAGCGTTTCCAGCTCGCCCGTCAGGGCGTCGATCTGGATCTTCCGCAATTCCTCGTCGAACTTCCGTCCGCCGAGCTGGCGGGTGAACATCCGGGTTAGCTCGTCGAGCGTCTTGGTGCGGAACACCTCCACGGCCGTCTGCCTCTGCCGCCGCAGGGCCTGGAGCGTTTGCAGGCTGGCGTCGATCTCGGCGAGCTCCTCCTCGACCCCCTCCAGCCGGCTCTCCTCGGCCGTGTACGCCACCGGCTGCGGTTCGCCCTCGCCCCACTTCTTCAGCACGATGTCGGTGACCTCGAACCCGTGTTCCGTCAGCGCCTTGCGGACGCCGGCCATCGTGTAGGGCTCATAGTCGCCTTCGGTCGTCAGCAGCTCGTGGATGACGGCGATGCCGACCCGCGGCTTCCGCTCGTTGATCGCCAGCACCTTGCGGGCGAACGGCTCGACGCCCTGCGGCAGCAGCACCAGGTTGCCGCTCGGCCGGAGCAGGTCGCGGGCCTCGAACTCGTCCCGCTTCCAGAAGTCACGGAACGTGTATGACGTCGCCCGGCCGTCCTTGTAGACGAGCACACGGTTGTCGTCGGCGGAGTCAATGAGCGGCCGCAGCGGCTCCGCCTCGGCCGTCACCTGGGCCAGCTTCTGCGTGAAGTCCGGC
>DASXAN010001552.1:0-1996 GCA_036406755.1 Gemmataceae bacterium | reverse complement strand
TCGGACGGCGTCCCGGTACGCCCGTTCGGCCTCCGCGAGCTGGCCATTCTGGTACAGGGCGTTGCCAAGGTTGTACGCGGCCTGGCCGAGTTCCTTGACGTACTCCGGGCGGCCGGGGAAGTCGCGGACCAAGTCGGTGAGCCAGTCCACGGCCTTACGCAGTTCGTCCAGGGCGGGCCCGGACCGGCCGGCGACCAGGATGACGGCCCCGAGGTTCGCTTGCGCCTTGGCCCGGCTGAACCGGTGCTCGGACGTCGGGGCGTCCCGGCACAGTCGGTCGAACTCGGCCAGCGCCTGGCGGAACGCGTCCTCCGACTCGGCCAGCCGGCGGCGGCGGTAGAACTGCGCCGCCCGATCGACGAGCAGGTCGCCGAGCCGCAGGCGGTAGCCCGGCCGGTCGGCGTGGGCGTCGGCCAGCTGCCGCAGGGCGGCGCGGGCGGACTCGTAGGCGGCGTCGGCGTCGGCCGGTCGGCCGTCGTCTTCCAACACGACGGTCAGCTGCCGGTACGTCTCGGCCAGATCAAACGTGTCATCGGCCTGATGGTCGGTCGTTTCGCGGCTCAGCGGCGCGAACAGGTCCGCGGCCTTGCGGTAAGCGGCGATGGCGTCCTTACGCTCACCGAGGTCGTTGCGAATGCGGCCGACCCGCTGGAATGCCCACCCGGCCTCGCGGCGGACGGTCGGGTTGTCGCTGTGGACGGTCAGGAAGCGGTCGTAGAAGCCCAGCGACTTCTCCAGCAGTTCCCGCCGCAGCTTCTCCGCCTGCGGCACGTGCTGGAGCCGTTCGGCCCCGATGCGGACGAGCAGCTCGTCGGCGGCCTCCCGGGCGTCCTTGAAGTTCGCCTCCGCCCGCTCGGACGCTTGCTCGGCGAGACGGCGCTTGTCATCCGCATCCTTTCGCAGCATTTCCTCCAGCTTCGCCTGCTGGTCCTTGTACCGGCCGAATGCAAAGCCGCCGACCGCCGCCACCAGCAGCACCGCCGCGACCACGCCGATCAGCGCCGCCTGGGCCGGCCGCCGCTTCGCCCACTTCCACCCCTTCTCCCACACCGGCACCGGCCGGGCCGCGATCGGCTCGCCGTGCAGGAACCGCCGCAGGTCGTCGGCCATCTCGCCGGCCGTCGCGTACCGCCGGTGCATCTCCTTCTCGAGACACTTCAGGCAGACCGTCTCCAGGTCCCGCGGCGTCTTCGGCTGGATGCGGGTCGGCGGGACCGGGTCCATGGTCCGCACCTGGTTCATCGTGTCCACCACGTCCGACCCGAGGAACGGCGGCCGGCCGGTCAGCATCTCATACAGGATCGCCCCCAGGGCGTGGATGTCCGCCGGCGGGCCGACGTCCTTGGTCCGCCCGGCCGCCTGCTCCGGGGCCATGTACGACGGCGTGCCGAGGATCGTCCCGGACCCGGTCAGGCCGGAGTCGTCCTCCAGCCGCTTGGCCAGGCCGAAGTCGGTGATTTTCGGCGTGACCCGCTGGCCGCGGCCGGACGACGATGCCGAGACGTGACTCGCCTTCGACGCCGTCACGGACTGGCCGGCCTTCGACGGGCCGCCGTCCCGCGAGGTCTTGCCGTCCTTTGACGGCGGCTTGGTGTCCTTGGACGGGGACGACTCCTCGCCGGCGAAGAGGATGTTGGCCGGCTTCAGGTCGCGGTGGACGATGCCGTGGCCGTGAGCGTACGCCATCGCCTGCGCGAGCTGCTCGGCGATGTCGGCGGCCAGCCGCGGCGGCAGCGGCTGGCCGCCGAGCTTCTGTTGCAGGCTGCCGCCGTCGCAATACTCCAGGGCGAAGTACGGCAACCCGTCCCGCTCGCCGGACTCGTACACCTGGACGATGTTCGGGTGCGTCAGGGCGGCGACGGCCTCGGCCAGCCCGGCGGCCTCGCGGGCCGGCAGGGGCCGGCCACGGAGTCTCTGGGCCAGGCTGCCCCCCTCCATCAGCTCCAACGAGAGGTAGAGCCGCCCGTCGTGCTCCCCGATGTCATGGATCTGCACG
>DASXAN010001551.1:0-2016 GCA_036406755.1 Gemmataceae bacterium | reverse complement strand
CGGGTGTTCGTGGTCGGGCAGAGCGGCGATCAGCGAGCACAACCGCCCGGCCGCTTCGCTGACCTGCTGCTTGTCCTTGAGCTTCGGAAACGCGGTTCGGGCCTCGATGATCTCGGCAATGAGCAGGCCAGGCAGATTATCGTTCTTGCTCCTGGCGATCGCGGCGGCGGCGAGGTCGATGTCCTTGCCGGCGATGGCGGCCTTGAGCACGTCCGCGGCGGCCGGGTCGTCCATCGCCGCCAGCGCCCTGTAGGCGGCTGCCCGCACCTCCTTGGCTTTCGCCGACACCTGCTCGATCAGGTACGACAGGTCTTCCGGCGCACCGCCGAGGCACTCGACGGCGGCCACCCGAACCTCCTTCGACCCGTCTTCGAGCGCCTGCGTGACCAGGTCGCGGCTGCCGGCCGGGTCGAGTTGGTGCATCAACTTCAACCGCCGGGCGTGGCCCCGGCCGCCCTTCGGGTCGTAGGCGGCCCGCAGCTGCGGCAGGATCGCCCGACCGTACATCGGCAGGACCGTCTCGACCAGAAAATCAGCGATCTCCGGGTACGGGTCGTCCACGCCGCCGAGGGCCGGCATGACCAGCCGCAGGTCGCGGAACGCCCTCCGCTGGTGGGCGTCCCTGATCAGTTCCAGCCGGCCGGACCCGGTGCTGGTCAGCGCCTCCATGAGCGGCTTGAGCAGGCGGGCGCTCGCCTGGGTCGCCGTGCCGCCGAGGTCGGTCGTCTCGATCGGCTCCACCGGGCCGGCGACGCCCGTCTCGCCCTGGGTGTAGAGGACGGCCGTGACCAGGGCCGCCAGTTCGAGCAGGCCGGCGGCCACCGCCTCCTCCGGCCCGTCCACGACGGCCCGGGCGGCCTCGGCCACCTTGGCGAACACGGGGGCCTTGGCCGCGGCCTGGTCGAGCGGCGGCAGGAGCTTCTTGAGGCGGAAGTCGCCGCGGGCGACGGCGCTGCCGGCGACCGCCAGCCGGCGGGCCTCGTCGTAGACCTGGTTCAGAACGGTAATGCTCATGATGGACTCGAATTATTAACCACAGATGAACACAGATGAACACAGATCAGAAGAGGAAACACATTGTTCTTGTTTTATCTGTGTCCATCTGTGTGCATCTGTGGTTCATTTCTTCTCATCAGAGCGTCAACCGGATGATCGCCGACCCGGTCACGACGCTCAGCGGCTTGCCCCGCAGCTGCCGCGTGTCCAGGTCGTGGCGGAACCGGGCGATCAGCGTCTGTCCGGCCAGCGCCTCCCGCGGCAACAGCGGCAGCAGGTGGCAGCTCGGCGGTTCCTCGGCCATGCCGGCGTCCGTCAGCACCAGCCGCTCCCCGGCCGCGTCCTCGGCCACGAACAGGTCGCCCACCCGGCCGATGGTCTTGAAGTTCAACGCCAGCACGGGAGTCCGGTCGGTCAACGGCCCCTTGAGTGCCCCTTTGACCTCCTTGACCGCCGCCGCGAACGACGGCTGTCCGTGGCCGCGGATCGTCGCCAGGTCCTTCGGCCCCAGCGGCCGGGGGACCATGCCGTCCCACCGCACCCGCGGGTTCAGCCCGCCGGGGTAGACGCACAGATCCTTCACCTGCGCCACCTGGAAGAAGCTGTCCTCGCCCTTGATGAACTTGGCCGCCTTGTACGGCCGCAGCGTCTGGGTGACGCGAATCTTGCCGTTGCCCAGCGTCATCCAGATGCCGGTGTCGATGAATTCCTGGCGGGCCCGGTCGTCGTGCGAGTTGAAGGCCAGCTGGACCAACTCGGCGTCCGGCTCGACCAGGCCACACGCCTTCAGCTCGGCGAGCTGCCAGGCGTGGCCGAGCCAGGCGGCGATGGGGGTGTCGGTGGGCACGGCGAGGTTGGGGTCTTCGAGCCGCTTGGCGAGGTACGCCCGGCCCTGCTTGATGACGGCGTGGAGCCGGGCGAGCTGGTCGAGTGCCTCGGTGTGGACGCGCTCGGCGCGGCCGGCGGACTTCTGGGCGAACTTGCCCTCCTCGTCGGCAAAGAGTTGCGTGTAGCGAAACA
>DASXAN010001550.1:0-11201 GCA_036406755.1 Gemmataceae bacterium | reverse complement strand
ACACAGCTTCGCGGCTAACCGGGGTAGTGTCACCCCGCTGTCATCGTCGTCACAAACTGATCTTCACAACGATCCCCGCCGCCGCTATACGCCCGCCCGTCTTGAGTCAGCCGTCACACGGCTGGCTCGACGCCCAGACAGGTCGGCACCCCCGGGTGCCGCACGGGCCGCAAGGGAGAGGGGGGAAGGCCGGGGCGCGGGCGACCGCGCCCCGGCTGGTTTTTGCGCGGGGATGAAAAACAAGAGCCCACCCGCCGCCGCGGGTGGGCTTGGGGATTTCATCCCTGACTCGGCTCAGCTCTCGACGTGCGTCTTGATCGGCACCCCGTCCAGCCGGTCGCGGAACAGCCGCTCCAGGCTCTCCCGCAGCAGCACCGGGTCGCCGCCGCGGAACCGGAACCGGTTGCCCTGTACCGTCGTCACGTACGGGTACACGGCCGCGAAGTCCGCCGGCGGCGGGCCCCCGCCCGGCTGGCACAGGGCCGACCAGGCGTGCACCAGGTCGCCGTTCCTCGGCCCCTCGACCACGACCGTGAACCGCCGCTTGCCCTCCGGCGGCACCGACGCCGGCCGCGGCTCGAACTCGCCCATCGGCAGCTCCTCCACCGGGTTGAGGTCGAACCCGGCCTCGCCGTGGACGCACCGGTCCAGCCCGTCCGCCTCCGCCTTCGCCGGCAGCGTGAACCCCACGGTGGCGTCGATCAGCTTCACCAGCACCACCGTGGCGGCGAACGAGAACGTGGCCGCCGACACGGCCGCCACCAGCTGCACCCACACCTGACCGGCCCGGCTGACGTCCTTGACCAAAAAGTCGGTCGGGATGTCGTTGCCGGACCCGGCCTTGTACAGGGCCGCCGACGCGAACACGCCGGTCAGCACCGCCCCGAGGAACCCGCCGACGCCGTGCACGCCGAACGCGTCCAGCGAGTCGTCGTACCTGACCCGCGGCTTCAGGCACACCGCCCCGTAGCAGACGGCCCCGGCCAAAAGGCCGATCACCAGCGCCCCCGGCGGGGCGACGAACCCGCTCGCCGGCGTCACCGCCACCAGCCCGGCGACGATGCCGGACGCCAGCCCCAGGGCGGTCGGCTTGCCGCGGTGCAGCCACTCGACGAACACCCAGCTCAGCCCGGCCGCGGCCGCCGCCACCTGCGACGCCGTCAACGCGCTGCCGGCCAGCGGGTTCGCCCCCAGCGCGCTGCCGCCGTTGAACCCGAACCAGCCGAACCACAACAGGCCCGCCCCGGTCAGCGTTAGCACCATGCTGTTGGGGTGCATGGCGTGCTGCGGGTAGCCGATGCGTTTGCGCAAACACAGGATCGCCGCCAGCCCGGCGAACCCGGCCGCGACGTGCACGACCGTGCCGCCGGCGAAGTCCAGCGCCCCCATCTGGCCGAGCCACCCGGCCGGCTTGCCGTCCGCCCCGACCGCCCACACCCAGTGGGCCAGCGGGTCATACACCAGCGTCGCCCACAACACGATGAACAGGCAGTACGGGCCGAACCGCACCCGCTCCGCGAACGCCCCGGAGATCAGCGCCGGGGTGATGATGGCGAACATCCCCTGGTACATGCAGTGGACGAAGATCGGCACCCTCGTCCCGGGGAACACCTTGTCGTACAGGTCCGGCGACCCCAGGCCGAGGAACTCCGGCGACCAGCCGATCCACCCGGCCTTCGACGCCCCGAACGCCAGGCTGTACCCGAACAGCACCCACTGCAAGCCGATGATCGAGAGCGCGACCATGCTGTGCATCATGGTCCCGAGGACGTTCTTGCGGCGGACCATGCCGCCGTAGAACAGGGCCAGGCCCGGCACCATCAGTAGCACCAGGGCGGTGGCCACCAGCATCCAGGCGATGTCGCCAGCCTGCTGGGGCTTGTCGGCGTCCTTCAAGACTTCGACGGGCAGCTCGGCCGCACGGGCAGCGGTGCCGGACAGAATGACGGCCGTCACGGCGAGGCCGGGGAGAAGGCGCCTCACGGCGGGTGTCCTCCTTGGATCGGGACAGAGTTTGAGCGGTCTGGCACGAGGCTGCCCGCCCCTTCGCAACCCCGGTGCCGCAAACGTGGGGAAATGGGCCGGCCGGCGCAAACCGTGAAATATCCTCAATTTCCTGCCGCCGATTGCCGATGGGGCTTGTCAGCAGGGTTTGGGTTATGCCGCAGATGCCGGCATGATTTGCGTGAAAACCGGGCAGTCGCCGGTTTCGGTGCAAGACTCGCTCCCGCGGCTCGACGGCCCATCACGGACGGGCTTGACAACGGAGCCGGCCCGCGCCGGCGGCGACGGTCAGGCGAAAGCGATAGCTCCGGCGCGGCACGCTCCGGCGGTACGGGCCGACGACGTAACGCCACAGCGGAATCCTCGCTGGAGCCACTTGGGATTGGCACGGCATCTGCGAAACGGTAAAAGGCGGAGTTGATCGGTCGCACGGACGTGGCCGCCGGGACGAGAAGCCCCGGACATCTCCCGACCGTGACGGTCCTGTTTTCAGGCGCCCGGCTCGCCACCTCGGCACACCCGCCTTCGTTCGCGGCGAGCCTGATTGGTCCGGCGCCTGTTCCGCAACCGGGTTTTCCCGTGGACGTGCCCACGCGCGGTGACCCCGCGCCCGTGGCCGGCATGTTCGCGGCGCCAGGACGGTGCCGCGCCGCGCCCGGGGTCCGTCCACGCCCAGGAGGGAGAGGCTCCCATGAACGCGTGGAGCTACGCACTGGCCGCAGCGCTGTTGACCACCCCGCCGGAGATCCCGGACCCGCCGCCGGACGCCGAGGATTGGCCCGCCGTTCAGGAGGCCGTCCAATCTCTGGCCGTGCAGTGGGAAATCCTCGACCCGCGGGAGGTTCGCTACGTCCTGGCCCGGTCGGAAGACTGGGACAACGACCTGGCCCTGCTCCGTCGCCGATATCAGGAGTTGAAGGACGCCCCGAAGCTGTGCGACGCGCAGCGGTTCCCGGACCGCGGCACGGTGAACGAGCTCTTGGCCTTCAACCGGGCCTACCGCCGGCACCTGGACGCCCGCCAGCCGCTGGAGCAGGACCGGTGCCAGCGGCTGCGGACGGCCCTGAAGGAGACGGACTACCTCTACCAGGTATGGGACTCGGTCCGGGACGCCCGGTGCGAGTACTACTACATCACGGTCCGGCGGCAGGCGCTGAAGCGGCTGCGGCAGATGATCGGGCCGGAGGCGTACGATTCGGCCGACCTGCCGCCGTACGTGCCGCTGTGGCGATTCCAGGAGATGAACTGAACCCCCGGAGGGCGGAGCATGGAGGTTCCACAGACCGACGCGCCGTAACGGCCCACCCCCGCGGGTGGGCCGTGGCGTTTATAACTCACCGCGACGGTCCCGCCTTCCACGCCGCGAGCACGTCCGCCGATCCCCGCCGCGACGGGGCAATGCCGTTGTCCTCCATGATCTCCTCCGTCGCCTTGTCCATCTCCTTGCGGTCGAACACCAGGATCGTGCCCGGCTCGTCGGCGAACCGGAACGTCAGGAACTCGGCCGTGCTGTCCCGCAGCGTCTCGACCAGGTGCCGCAGGTTCTTGACCGCCACCCCGTTCACGTCCCGGACCACCAGGCCGACCGGGTCGCCGTACCCCTTGGCGATCTTGTGAGCGAACATCGGGGCGGTGACGACGACCAGCTCCTCGCCGGGGAACCGCGCCTTGTCCAGCCGCCGGGTGATCAGCGGGCCGCCGGCACCGTACAGGCCCGGGTTCATTCGGGCGTACAGGGAGACGGCGTCGCTCTTGAGCGGCGAGAAGACGAGCGGGCCGTGGATGAAGTACGACGGCTGCTCGCCCTCGAACTCGCGGATCAGGCGGTCGTCCCGGCGGGTCACCGGCAGGTCCAGTGTCAACGTCTTGCCGCCGCGGAGGACGGTCACCGGCACGGCCGGGCCGCGGGCCAGCTTCGGGATCAGGCAGGTGAACGGCACCCGCAGTGACTCGTCCAGCCGGACCATGCCCTCGTTGTCGATCTCGTGCGGGCCGATCTTGGTGAGCACGTCGAACGTCCGCAGCGGGTAGTTGTCCGGCCGGTCGTCGGGTGCGGAGATCAGCACGCCCTTGACCGAATCGTCCAGCTTGACGAACCGCCGCAGGGCCGGGTTCTCGAGCCGCTGGTAGCCGGTGCCGGCCGCTTCGACCGGCTTGCCGACGTACCGGCCGCCCTGGACGTTGGCCAGGACCAGGTCGATCTCCTCGTTGGGGATGATGAACCCGATGCCCTCGGCCTCGTTCAGCCGGCTGGCGACGACGCCGACCATGGCCCCGTCCACGACGGCCGGGCCGCCGCTGTTGCCCGGGTTGACGGCCGCGCTGACCTGCAGGTACAGCCCGCCGCCGCGGACGCCGTAGGTGCCGAAGTCGATCCGCGACACCACGCCGCGGGTCACGGACAGGTCGTTGCCGCCGACCGGGAAGCCGTAGACGGTGACGGCGTCCTGCACCTTCGGCAGCTTCGCCGCCCGCGGCAGGGCCGGGTATTTGGCGAAGAACTTGTCGTCCTTGACGGTGAGCACGGCCAGGTCGGCGTCCGGGGCGACGACGGCGACCGTCGCCTCGGTCTTGTCCGCCCCCGGCCGCGACTGGACGGTGACCTCGGTGGCGTAGAGGACGAGGTGGGCGCTGGTGAGGATGCGCTTGCCGTCGAGGACGACGCCGGTGCCGATGACTTCGATGGGGTTGTTCCGGACCCACGGCCGGACCGGGTTGGGGTAGCGGACGGAGGCGGCGACCTTGACGACGGACGCGGCCGGGTCGGCGGCGGCAACCGGGCCGGGAAGCAGGGCGACGGCCAGGGCCAGCAGGCACGTCCGCGGCATGGCGGTGACTCCTGGGGGCGGCGGTGGTCCGAACCCGAGACTATCACGCCGGGTCGCGGTTGGCGAGGGGAGCCATACTGGCCGGGAGGGCGAGGCTCCTGCCGAGCCGCTTGTCTTACCGGCTCGGCAGGAGCCTCGCCCTCCCGGCCGGGCCATCGGATTTGCGACGGGCAATCATCACGGCCGGTAGCGCCGCAGCCGCAGGCTGTTGGTCACCACGCTCACCGAGCTGACCGCCATCGCCGCGCTCGCCAGCACCGGGCTGAGCAGCACCCCGAACGCCGGGTAGAGCACCCCTGCCGCCACCGGGATGCCGACCACGTTGTAGGCGAACGCCCAGAACAGGTTCTGCCGCATCACCCGCATCGTCCGCCGGGCCAGGGCGACGGCGTCGCCCACGCCCCGCGGGTCGCCGCGCATCAGCGTCACGTCCCCGGCCTCGACGGCGATTTCGGTGCCGGTGCCCAGCGCGATGCCCACGTCGGCCGCCGCCAGGGCCGGGGCGTCGTTAATCCCGTCGCCGACCATTGCCACGGACCGGCCGTCGGCCCGCAGCCGCCGGACCTCGTCCACCTTGCCGGCCGGCAACACCTCGGCGACGACGTGAACGATGCCGACCTGCCGGGCGACGGCCTCGGCCGTGCGGCGATCGTCGCCGGTGAGCAGGGCGACCTCCAAGCCCATGTCTCTTAGCGTCTTGGCGGCTCGGCGCGAGGCCGATTTGATCGGATCGGCAACGGCGATCAGCCCGGCCAGCCGGCCGCCGACCGCGGCCAGCACCGGCGTCTTGCCCTCGGCCGCCAGCCGGTCGGCCTCGGCCGACAGCGGCCCGGGGTCGATGCCGCGCTCCGCCAGCAGCGTGCGGTTGCCAACGACCACCTCGACCCCGCCGACGCGGCCGACCACGCCCCGCCCGGCCAACGCGTCAAACGTCTCCATCGCGGCCAGCGGCAACCCTTTTCCCTTCGCATCCGCGACGATCGCCGCCCCGAGCGGGTGCTCCGACGACCGCTCCAGCGACGCCACGACCCGCAACAATCCGTCCGCCGTCACGCCCTCGGTCGGGATAACATCCGTGACGGCCGGCCGGCCTTCGGTCAGCGTCCCGGTCTTGTCGAAGACGACCACGCCGATGCCGGCCAGCGCCTGCAGCGCCTCCCCGCCCTTGATGAGCACGCCCAACTCGGCCCCGCGGCCGGTGGCGACCATGACGGCCGTCGGCACCGCCAGCCCCATCGCGCACGGGCAGGCGATGATGAGCACGGCCACCGCCGCCGCCAGCCCGCGGACCACCGGGGCGACCGGGTCGAGCAACAGCCAGGCGACGAACGTGACGACGGCAATGCCGATCACCACCGGCACGAACACGGCGCTGACGCGGTCGGCGAGGTTCTGGATCGGGGCCCGCGACCCCTGGGCTTGTCGCATCAGCCGGACGATCCGGGCCAGGACGCTGTCGGCCCCGACCGCGGTCGCCCGGAATCGGAACGCCCCGGTCGTGTTCACCGTCCCGCCGACGACCGTGTCGCCCGGCCCCTTCGCCACCGGCATCGGCTCGCCGGTCAGCATCGACTCGTCCACCCGGCTGGCGCCGGTGACGATCTCGCCGTCCACCGGGATGCGTTCGCCGGGGCGGACGGCGATCGTGTCCCCGGGCCGAACGGCTCGCAGCGGCACGTCCACTTCCTCGGCACCGCGGACGACCCGGGCCGTCGGCGGCTGGAGCGCGATCAGCCGCCGGAGCGCCGCGCTGGTCCGCCCCTTGGCCCGCGCTTCGAGCGTCTTGCCGACCAGCATGAGCGCGATGATGAAAACGACGGCCTCGTAGTACACGTCCGGGGCGACGCCGCGGCTGACGAAGAAGCCGGGGGCGAGCGTGGCCGCGGCCGAGAATAGGAACGCCGCCCCGGTGCCGACGGCGATGAGCACGTTCATGTCGGCGGCGCCGTGCCGCACGGCCTGCCACGCCCGGACGTAGAACTGCCGCCCGGCCCAGGCCATGACCGCCACTGTTAGCACGAGCAGGGTGTAGCTGAGGATTTGCGGTTCGACGGCGTACAGCCACGGCAGGACGCGGCGCAGGGCCGGCGTCAGCGCCTCCATGACCCAGCGCATGAACGGGTCCGCGGTCGGCCCCGCATGGGCGTGCGCCGTCATCAGCGGCATCGACAGCACCATTGCCACGACGCCGGCGACGATGCTGACGACGGCCCGGCGGCGGAGGCTCAGGTACTCGTCGCGGTTGGCGCGGGCGCGGGCTTCGGGGTCGTCGTCCTCCGCGGCCGGCAGCTCGGCCCCGTAGCCGGTGGCGCGGATCGCCTCGACGAGCGCCTCCGGCGTGACAGCCGCCGGGTCGTAGGCGACGGTGGCCTCCTGCGTCATCAGGTTGACGGCCGCGTCGCCGACGCCGGGGTGCTTCTGCAGCGCCCGCTGGACGTGGGCCTGGCAGGCGGCGCAGGACATGCCGGAGACGGGGATGGTGATCCGCTCGGCCGCGGCCGGGGACGCACTCACAGGTCGCCCTCCGCCCGGGCCGGGTAGCCGGCCTCGTCGAGCACGGCGACGATCTTCTCGACCGGCGTTTGCAGCGGGTTGTACTCGACGTCGGCCGCGCCGACCCGAACGCGCTCGACGCGGACGCCGGGCACGGACTGGAGTGCCCCGGTGACGCGGCGGACGCAGGCGTCGCAGTGCATGCCGTCGATAGTCAGGTGGACGTGAGACATGGTGGCCCTCCCTGGTCATTCTACCGTTGCAACGCCGCTTGCGGCTCAGCGGTTGATCGCTAAGCCGCAAGCGGGCTTATGCCGCCTGGTCCACCCGCCGTTGGACGTGGTCGGCGACCGCCCGCTCCTTGCGGATGTCCACCCGCACCCGCTGGTACAGGTTCATGTAGATGTTCGCCACCCACACCAGCCCGGCGTACCCGACCACGTAGCCCCGCCAGTCGTCGAACACCAGCGGAAACCGGAACACCAGCTGAAACCCCAGGGCGCACCAGTGCGCGAAGCAGTACTCGCAAGTGAACAGGTAGAAGAATTTCCGCGACACCAGCCGCCGGCACGTCCGGCTGCGGTCCGTGCAGAAGTCCCGCACCTCCCGGAAGACCTCCTCATGCGTCAGTGTCCACGCCACCCACGCCACCGGGACGGCCAGGATCAGCAGCCGGACCACCTCCGCCAGCACGTGCCCGAACTCATCCATCGTCCCTCTCCGTGGCCGGCGTCACGCCGACACGCCCTGGACCACCTTGGCCGTCTCGTTCTTGCCCGCCTTCCGGGCCACGTCCGCCTGGGCCACGATCCCGCACAGGTGCCGGTCCTTGTCCGTGACGAGGACGCGCCGCACCTGGTGCTCCGTCATCTGCCGGGCGGCCTCGTCCACGTCCGTTTCCACCGTGACGCAGACCAGCTCCGTGCTCATGCACTCGCCGGCCGTGGTCCGGGCCGGGTCCTTGCCCTGGGCGATCGCCCGGCAGACGATGTCGCGGTCGGTGATGACGCCGACCGGGTTGCGGCGGTCCATGTCGTCCACCACGGGGATCGCCCCACAATCGTTCTCGACCAGCATCCGGGCCACGTCGGTCAGCTTCGTGGACCTAGTGCAGCACGCCGGGTTGTCGGTCATGATCTGTTTGACGTTCATCGCTCTCCCTCCCGCGCAGGGCGAAACTCCGGACCGGGCGGGGCGTCGCCCATCGAACTTGTCGCAAACCGTGTACCCGTCCCACGGCGGGCGCCGTCAGAGCCGGGCAGGTCGATCCGCCGCACGCCCGGCAGCGTCAGCACGAAGTCCGGGCCGAATGCCGCCGCCGGCGTCTGGTACCCGGTCGGCACGCCGCCGGCCAACACCCGCTCGGCCGCCGCCAGCGCCGCGTGGACCGTCAGCGTGTACCCCTCCGGCCCCTCTTCGCGGGCGGCGGCCGTCCGCCCCTCTGCGTCGGCGACCTCGCCCCACAGGTACGACCGCCCCCGCGCCCGCTCCTCCGCGGTCGGGCCGGCCGCCCCGCCGGTGAGGCGGCGGACGATGGCGGCCTGCGCCCGCTTCCGCCGCAGCAGCGGGCGGACGTACCGGCTCAGCCGGGCCGCCAGCCGGAACGACCACGGGGCGGCGGCGTACACCTCGACGTTCGGGATGCCGGTGCTGTACCACGCCGTCGCCACGTCGCCCCACGGAATGGTCATGGCCGTGACCGGGCCGCGGCCGAAGTCCACCGCCCGCGTCTTCCACGCCGCCGGGACCGGGGTGAGCCGGCCGCCGCGGCGGACCATGCCGCCGCGGTGCAGGTTCTCGGCCAGCGTCGTCGCCGTGCCGTGTGACACGCGGCCCAATCCCTGGAACACCAGCGTCAGCCGGGTGGCGGTCGGCAGCCGCCGTTTCAGGTGGGCGGCCAGGCAGTCGGACGGGACCACGTCGAACCCGACGCCGGGCAGCAGCGTGACGCCGGCGGCCCCCGCCTCGCGGTCGCGGCCGGCCAGCGCCTCGAACACGGCGATCTCGCCGGTGACGTCCAGGTAGTGGACCCGGTCGGCGAGGCAGGCGCCGGCCAGCGGCCCGGCCGTCCGGGCGAACGGGCCGGCGCAGTTGAGCACGGCCGCGACGCCCCGCAATCCGGCGGCGATCGCGGCCGGGTCGTCGAGGGCGAAGGTACGGTGTTCCAGCCCCAGCTCGGTCGCCAGGGCCGCGACGGCGCGGGCGGTGCGGCCGGCCAGGATCGGCCGTCGGCCGTGGGCGACGGCCTCCCGCGCGATGAGCGCCCCGGTGTAACCGTTGGCGCCGTAGATGAGCAGGTCGGACATGGTCGGCTCACGGACGGCGGGCGACGCTCACGAAACAGCAGCCGGCGTGCCGGGCGCGGCATTTGCGATCGGGGTCTTCATAGCCCGTTCGACGCGATTCGCCCCGGAGTCGAGCCATGAAACACGTCACGCACGCCGACCTGGAGCGGACCCAGGTCGGGACGACCACGGACGCGGCCGCCGAGCCGCCCGAGCCGGACAAGAGCGAGGCCAACCCGCACCGCCGGACGGCCGAGGAGCGGGCCGCCGACGCCTGGACCGGCCAGTACCCGGAGGCGGGAAAAAGTCAGCCGCAGGGCGACCGCTGCTGAGTGGGGGGAGGCGTGGCAGCACTGGTTGGTGGGACCGGCGTCCCGCCGGTCGAGAGAAGGCAGACCGGCGGGACGCCGGTCCCA
The DNA here is from genome assembly GCA_036406755.1 of Gemmataceae bacterium. Classification (GTDB taxonomy): domain Bacteria; phylum Planctomycetota; class Planctomycetia; order Gemmatales; family Gemmataceae; genus DASXAN01. The sequence continues at coordinate 1,175 of DASXAN010001550.1, read as the reverse complement.
CCAGACTGTAGTAGTTGCGTCCGCCGGCGGTGACGGGCATACTGGAGCGTCCCGCCACCCCGTTCCGGAGACGATGCCGATGCACCCCCCGACCCGGTTCGCCCTCGTGGCCCTGGCTGCCCTCGGGGCGCTCACGCAACCCCGCTCGCCGGCCGCCGCGGCCGAGCCGAAGCCGGTGGCCGCCGTCGTCGAGACGTCGCTGGCCACCGCCGACCGCAACATCCGCCAGTTCGCCTTCGACGGCGACCCGGCCACCTACTTCGCCTCGGACAAGAACCCTGCCACCGACGACCACTTCACCCTCGTCTTTGACGCCCCGGTGGCCGTCAAGACGGTCGCCGTGACCACCGGCAAGCCGGACGGCGCCGACAAGCTGGACGCCGGGGCCCTCGAAGGGTCCGAGGACGGCAAGTCGTTCGCGCCGCTGGCGACGTTCGCCGACGGCACCGCCCGCGCCGCGGCCGACGGCCGCAAGCTCCGGGCCGTCCGCGTCAGGCCGGGCGAGAGCAAGCACCCGCTGGTCGTCCGCGACTTCACCGTCGAGTCCGACCCGCCGGTGGCCGTGTTCAAGTACCCGGTCGAGGTCGCCGTCGCCTCCGACGACCCGGAGATGCTGCCGTGGGTGACGAAGGCCGCCCGCATCTGCGAGCGGCAGTACCCGATGATCTGTGACGAGCTGCGGAGCGACGGGTTCAAGCCGCGGACGTACATCACCATGACGCTGAAGAACGATTACCGGGGCGTGGCGGCGACCGGCGGCGGGCGGATCACCGGGTCCGTCAAGTTCTTCAGGGACCACCCGGACGACTTCGGGGCGATGGTCCACGAGACGGTCCACGCCGTGCAGTCGTACCGGGGGCGGGGCAACCCCGGCTGGCTGGTCGAGGGGGTCGCCGACTACATCCGGTTCTTCAAGTACGAGCCGGGCAAGATCGGGCGGGTCAACCCGGACCGGTGGCGGTACGACGGCGCCTACCGGCAGACGGCCGCGTTCCTGAACTACGTCGCCGAGAAGTACGACAAGGACCTGGTGCGGAAGCTGAACGCGGCGATGCGGGAGGGGAAGTACAAGGACGACCTCTGGCAGGAGATGACGAAGAAGCCGGTCAAGGAGCTGGGCGAGGAGTGGAAGGCGACGCTGAAGCGGTAGCCGGAGACACCCGTGTAGCGGGGAG
>DASXAN010001549.1:0-1887 GCA_036406755.1 Gemmataceae bacterium | reverse complement strand
CGGAGCGGAGCGCTCCCGCGCTCCGCTCCGCAGACTCCGCGTCGCGGCTAACCGGGACTACTCGACCGCCTGCAACAGCCGGAACCCCTCGAACGTCGGCGCGAAGCCGATCGTCGTGTTCTGACCAGCGACGACGCCGACGAGCAGCTTGGGCGGCAGCTCGACGGCCATCGGCTCCAGCGTCGTCCACTGCACGCCGTCGGCGCTCGCCGACCCGTACAGCGTGTTGCCGCGCCGCTCGATCCGCAGCCAGACCGGTTCGTCCTTGAGGTCCAACTCGCCGGCCCCGCCCATGCGGCCGAAGTCCCCATCCTTGCGTAGTTCCCAATTGACGTACGCGCCGGCCTGGCCGTCGAATATCACCTGGGCCCGCTCCAGGCGGACGTAGTTATGGTCGTCCTTCCACACCAACAGGCCGGCCCCGTGGAACGGCCGGCGGGTGTCCACCAGGCTCTTCCCGCCGATCGGGAAGTTGCCGGACACCTTCACCTGCGCGATGAAGTCGCCCGTCACCGGCCGCAGCACCCGCGGGGCGTTCATGCGGTTTTGCTCGATGCAGACGGCGTGGTCCGTGCCGGGGACGGCGATTGTGAGCCGGTCCTTTTCGACGGTGAACTTGCAGTCGGCGTCCGGATCAGAGGCAGACCCCCAGCCGCGGACGTTCAGCCGCGCGGCGGCCGGGCGGCCGTCCTTCGGCCGGGCCGGGCCGTCCTGGGCGTACGTGACATATCCCAGCCCGCCGGCGCCGCCGACGAGGGTGGCGACCAGCAGCATGACCGCGACGGCGAGTTTGCACTTGCTCACAAACATGGCGCGGAGCACTCCTTCCGTCAGGGCGGCGACGTGGGCCGGCGGCCCGTCCGGCCGGACCGCCGCCGTTAGGGCCGAACCGATCAGGGACACGGGCACGTCGGCGGCGGCGGGGTCCGCCCACAGCCCGGCCAAGGCGGCGGCCGGCAGGCCCAGATGGGCCAACCGACGGCGGAGCTGCTGCCGAGCCCGGGCCACCCGCGTGCCGACGGTCGTCCGCGGCCGGCCGAGCAGCTTCGCCGCCTCCGCCAACGTCTTGCCTTCCAGCTCGCAAAGCACGAACGGCACCCGGTATCGTTCGGGCAGGGCGTGGATCGCCGCGTCCAGCGTCCGCCGCAGGTCGGCCCAATCCGCGGCGGGACTCGGCGTGGGACTGGGCACGTCCGTCATCGGCACGGCGGCATGGCGGTTGGTCCGGGCGCGGGCGGCCAAGGCGGCCCGGTAGGCGACCTTGTACAACCAGCTGCCGACCGACGCCCGCCGGCCGATCGACCCGGCCTTCCGTGCCAGCGCCAGGAACGTGACTTGGAACGCGTCTTCGGCGTCCTCGCGGCGGCGGGCCAGCCGCCGGCATACGCCGAATACCGCCCCGCCGTGCCGCCGTAACAGCAACTCGAACGCCGCCTCGTCGCGGTCGGCGACGAACCGCGCCAGCAACTGCGCGTCGGTCCACCCTGCCGCCGGCGGATCGGTCAGCCGGCGGACGTGGCGGAGAACGGCTTGGAGCGAGGCGTCGGACACATGATCTCTCCGGCGGGCCGTCGCCTTATTAGTGGCGCGGACCGGGCCGGCGCTTTCAACTCTTTTTTGCTCGCCCCGGCGGCCGGGCCGGGCTAGGATGGCCCTGCCCGCCACCCTCCCCCAGGTGCCGCATGTCCGGCGTCCACCGCCGCCACTTCCTCCAAGCGTCCGCCGCCGGTGCCGTCCTCGGGGCATTGCCGTACGCCAGGGCCGCCGACCGGGCCAACGAGCGAATCCGTCTGGCCGTCATGGGCGTCCACGGCCGCGGCCGTGACCTGATCCGCGGCTTCGCCAGGCTGCCCCACGTCGAGATCGCCACCCTGATCGACCCGGACG
>DASXAN010001548.1:0-1662 GCA_036406755.1 Gemmataceae bacterium | reverse complement strand
CCGACTTCCAGCGGCTCCGCCGCGAGATCGGAAAGGTGATCGTCGGCCAGGACGACATCGTCGAGGGGACGCTGACCGCCCTGATCGCCGGCGGCCACGTCCTGCTGGAGGGCGTCCCCGGCCTGGGCAAGACGCTGCTGGTTCGCACCCTGGCCGACGCGCTGCACCTGAAGTTCCAGCGGATCCAGTTCACCCCCGACCTGATGCCGGCCGACCTGATCGGCACCAACGTCGTCATGGAGTCGCCGACCGGCGGAAAGAAGTTCGAGTTCCAGCGCGGCCCGGTGTTCGCCAACATCGTCCTGGCCGACGAGATCAACCGGGCGACGCCGAAGACGCAGTCGGCCCTCTTGGAAGCGATGCAGGAACACTCCGTCACGGTGGCCGGGCAGACGCACGCCCTGCCGGAGCCGTTTTTCGTCATGGCCACGCAGAACCCGCTGGAGATGGAGGGCACCTACCCGCTGCCGGAGGCGCAGCTCGACCGCTTCCTGTTCAAGCTGCTGGTGAAGTTCCCCAGCGCCGAGGAGATCGAGACGATTCTCGACCGGACCACGGAGGCCGCCAAGCCGAAGGCCGAGCCGGTGTTCGACGGCGAGCGCATCCTAGCCCTGGCGGACTTGGTGCGGCAGATCCCGATCGCGGCCGAGGTGCGGCGGTACGGTATCGCCGTCGTCATGGCGACGCACCCGGAGGACGAGCGGGCTGCCCCGATGACGCGGCAGTTCGTGCGGTACGGGTCCAGCCCGCGGGGTGCCCAGGCGCTGATCCTGGGCGCGAAACTGCGGGCGATCCTCGACAACCGCTACCACGTCTCCCGCGACGACCTGCGGTCCGTCGCCCCGACGGCCCTGCGTCACCGGCTGATCCTGAACTTCGAGGGGCAGGCCGAGGGCGTGCAAGCGGACCAGGTGATTGAGAACGTGTTGGAGTCGGTCCGCGAGGCCGTCGCCGCGGCGTGAGGTCGGCCCGATGTCTCAAGTCCTCATCCCGACCGACGTCCCCGCCGCGGCCGCGCCCGCCGCGCGGCCGGCCCGGCCGCGGCTGGACTCTGTCGACTGGCTCCGCGGGTTCGTCATGGTGGTGATGGCTCTCGACCACGTCCGCGACTTCTTCGGCGACGTGTCGTTCGACGCCATCGACCCGCACCAGACCACGGTCCGCCACTTCGTTACCCGCTGGATCACCCACTTCTGCGCGCCGACGTTCATCTTCCTGACGGGCGTCGGCATCTACCTGACGCGGGTCCGCGGCCGGACCAAGCCGCAATTGGCGTGGTTCCTACTCACCCGCGGCGTCTGGCTGCTCGTGCTGGAGTTGACGTACATCCGCTTCTTCTGGACGCAGTTCGATGTGTCCTACCGGTTCCACCCGACGGGCGTGTTCTGGTCGATCAGTTGGTCAATGATCCTGATGTCCGCGATCGTCTTTCTGCCGGACTGGCTGATCACCACGCTCGGCTTGGCGATGATCCTCGGGCACAACGCGCTCGACGGCATCACCCCGGCCGACTGCGGCCGGTTGGGCTGGCTGTGGGCGTTTCTGCACGGTCAGGGTGACGTCACTCTCGGCGGGATCGCTTTCGGCACGGCCTACAAGATCGTGCCGTGGGTCGGCGTCATGATGGCCGGTTACGGGTTCGGCCGCGTGCTGCTGTGGGAC
>DASXAN010001547.1:0-4759 GCA_036406755.1 Gemmataceae bacterium | reverse complement strand
CGTCACCTCATCGTTGCGCTCCCGTGCACGTTGCTGCTGCCAAGCCCGGCGGCTATGCCGACTCCACGGCGGGAGCGGGCGGAGGGCCCGGTGCTGGCGCCGGCGGTGACCGCGGCACGCGGTCGAAGGGGGCGGACAAGACCGGCGCCCCGATCATCGTCAGGACGGTGCCGGCGCAGTCGTTATATAAAGCCAGCTGCCGGCCGGATGCCGACGTGACGCGCGACGGTTCACTCGCCCGGACACTCATCATCGCCACAGAGGAAGCGTGACGATGTTCCGCGAACTGATGAAGGTGCTTGGCGGAACTCGGTAGTCCGCCGCTCCGATCTCGATGTGCATCGGATGGGAGGGCCTCACATGACGGCGGCAACGATCCCCGCAACCGGCAAGGAACCGACGGCGTGGCACGCCCTCGCCGCGGACGACGTGGTGCGGCGATTGAACACCAGTACGTCGAATGGCCTCGACGTGGCCGAGGTTTCCCAGCGCCGTACGAAATATGGTCCGAACCGCCTCCCGGAAGGACGCCGGCGGGGGCCGTTCATGCGCTTCCTGCTGCAGTTCAACAACGTCCTGGTCTACGTTCTGCTCGCCGCCGCCTTCGTCAAGGTCATGACGAACCTATGGCTCGACGCGTCCATCATCCTGGGCGTGGTCCTGATCAACGCTCTGCTCGGGTTCGTTCAGGAGGGCAGGGCGGAAAAGGCCCTGGACTCGATCCGCAACATGCTGTCCGCGGAGGCCAGAACGGTGCGCGGCGGCGAGATGCGCCTGATCCCCGCCAAGGATCTGGTGCCGGGCGACGTCGTGCTGCTCGAGTCGGGGGACAAGGTGCCGGCAGACCTCCGCCTGACCGACGTAAAGAACCTGCGCACGGAAGAGGCGGCGCTCACGGGCGAGTCGGTTCCGACCGACAAGTTTGCCGACCCCGTGTCCGCCAAGGCGCTGGTCGGGGATCGCCAGAGCATGGCGTTCTCCGGAACCCTGGTGGTTTCCGGCCGTGCGACGGGGGTGGTCGTCGGGACGGGGAGCAACACGGAACTGGGCCGCATCAACCAAATGCTGGAGGGCGTCAGCGCGCTCGAGACGCCGCTCTTGCGTCAGATCAAGAAGTTCGGGTTGGCCATCACCGCGGTCATTCTCGTGGTCTGCGCGGTGGTGTTCGCATACGGCCGATGGGTGCAAGCTATGCCGTTCGTGGACATCTTTCAGGCGGCCGTCGCCATCGCGGTTTCGTTCATTCCGGAAGGTTTGCCGGCGGTCATCACCATCACGCTGGCGATCGGTGTTCAGCGCATGGCCCAACGCAATGCGATCATCCGCCGCCTCCCAGCGGTGGAAACGCTCGGCTCGGTGTCGCGGATTTGCTCCGACAAGACGGGCACGCTCACGCTCATGGAAATGATGGTCGTTTCCGCCGTCACCGCGGAGTCGGCCTACGAGATCACCGGCCAAGGCTACGCCGGCGAGGGCGAGGTCAGGCAAAACGGTCGGCCCGCCGGCGAGGATGCCGTTCTGCAACTGCTGGGCCGTGCCTCGGTGCTGTGCAACGATGCGGAGCTGCGTCGCGAGGAGGGCGTCTGGAAGGTGGAGGGAGACCCGACCGAGGGGGCGCTTTACCCGTTTGCCGGCAAGGTGGGCCTCCAGCGGCCGGCCGAGCAAGCCGCGTACCCCCGGATCGACGCCATCCCGTTCGAATCGGAACACAAATTCATGGCCACCGCGCACACCGCGGCCGAGGGCGGGCAGGTTCTCTTCGTCAAGGGCGCCCCGGAGGTCGTCCTCGAGCACAGCGACCGGCAGCAGACCCGGGACGGGGGGCACGCCCCGATCGATCGCGACCGTTTCTTGAAGGCGTCGGACCGGCTCGCGGGACAGGGCGAGCGCGTGCTGGCCCTGGCCTGGCAGGAGAACCCGGCCGTCCCGGTGGGGAACCTCGGTCCGGGCGATTTGCCGAGGAACCTGATCCTTCTCGGCCTCGTCGGGCTGCTGGACCCGCCGCGCCAGGAAGCGATCGAGGCGGTGAAGGAATGCCATGACGGTGGCATCCGCGTGACGATGATCACGGGCGACCACCGCATCACCGCCGCGGCCATCGCCAAGATGCTGGGCATCGGCGACGGCAAGACGGCGGTGACCGGGGCGGAGATCCAGGAGATGGACGCCGCGACACTGCAGGAGCGCTGCCGGGAGGTCGACGTCTTCGCCCGTGCCAGCCCCGAGCACAAGCTCCGGCTCGTGAAGGCGATGCAGGCGTCGAGGCAGACCGTCGCCATGACGGGGGACGGGGTCAACGACGCCCCGGCGCTCAAGAAGGCGGACGTCGGGGTCGCCATGGGGATCAAGGGCACCGAGGTCACCAAAGAGGCGGCCGAGATGGTGCTCGCCGACGACAACTTCGCCTCGATCACGGCGGCCGTCCGCGAGGGGCGCACCGTCTATGACAACATTGAGAAGGCCATCCTCCACATGCTGCCGACGAACGTCGCCCAGGGGCTGGTCATCATGGCGGCCATCTTCATCGGCTTCACCATGCCGATCACGGCGCCGCAGATCCTCTGGGTCAACATGGTGACCTCCGTCGCGCTGGCCTTGGTGCTCTCCTTCGAGCCGCACGAGCCTGACGTGATGCGGCGGCCGCCCCGCGCGGTCGATCGTCCGATCCTGACCCGGTTCGGCGTCTGGCGCATCCTTTTCGTCGGCGTGGCCCTGCTCGCCTACACGCTGTGGGCGTTCTTCTGGATGAAGTCTCAGGGCGCGTCGGACCCCCTCGCCCGGACGGTCGCGGTCAACGCCATCACCATCGGTCAGGTCTTCTACCTGCTCAACAGTCGCTACCTGATCGACTCCTCGCTGTCGATCCGGGCGCACCTCGGCAACCCGTACCTGCCGCTGGGCGTCGGCGCCGTCGTGGTCTTGCAGATCCTGTTCACTTACGCGCCGCCGTTGCAATACCTGTTCGACAACGAAGCGGTGCCGCTCCACACCTGGCCGTGGCTGGTGCTCGGGGGCTTCCTGTTCTTCCTTCTGGTCGAGGCGGAAAAACTGATCCTTCGCCTGGGCCGCCCTCGGTGAGGCCCGCCGGGCGTGCCACGACCCAGCCCGAGACGAAGGGGAGGCGAGGCCGATGAAGACCGCCGACAAACCGATGAAGCGCAAGCAATACGAGAAGGAGCTCCGCACCCTGCAAGTCGAACTATGTGCCCTCCAGGACTGGGTCCGGGAAAAAGGGCTGCGGGTGGTCGTGGTCTTCGAGGGGCGCGACGCGGCGGGTAAGGGCGGCACGATCAAGGCGATCACCGACCGCGTCAGCCCGCGCGTGTTCCGCGTGGCGGCGCTGCCGGCCCCGTCCGACCGCGAAAAGTCTCAGCTGTACGTGCAGCGGTTCGTCCAGCACTTCCCGACCGCCGGCGAGGTCGTGATCTTCGATCGCAGCTGGTACAACCGGGCCGGGGTAGAGTACGTGATGGGCTTTTGCTCGAGAGCGGAGCACCAGCGGTTCCTCAAGGTCTGCCCCGAGTTCGAGCTGCACGTCGTCGATGACGGCATCTTGCTCGTCAAGTTCTGGCTGGAGGTGAGCGACGCGGAGCAGAAGCGCCGCTTCGAGGCCCGCATCAGTGACCCGCTGCGGCAGTGGAAGCTGAGCCCGACGGACCTGTGTTCGCGGACCAGATGGTTCGAGTACTCGCGGGCGCGAGACATCATGCTCCAGGCCACGGACACGGAGTATGCGCCCTGGTACGTCGTGCTCTCGGACGACAAGCGGCGGGCGCGCCTCAACTGCATCTCTCACCTGCTCGGCCTGATCCGATACAAGAAACTGCCGCGGACAAACGTGCAACTGCCGGAGCGCTCAATGCGGGATGCGTACGACGACCGGGCGACGCTCGAGGGCCGGAGGTTCGTAAGGCCGAGGTACTAGATTGTGGGTGGCGGCTCACGGCGGCTGGCCGAGCCGTCGCGCTACCGCTTCCACCTATGTCTGCCGGCTGGTGGTGGCCCTGGCGACGCCGGGGAGCAGTCTATGGGCGCCTCGCCCGCCGTAACGCTTCTGGGCCGGCTCGGCCTGTTCCTGACCGGCATCCACCGCGTCACCGAGGGCCCGAAAGGCCTTGCCGGCGATTCACTGCGCCGCGCGCGCCAACGGCTCCTTTCCGGGCGGCTCGAGCGCGACGTTGCGCAAAACGTAGGGCGTGTCCGGTAGTTTTGCGAGTACCCCGCCCCGACCTCGGCGCGTGACAATTCCGCTGCCCTGGAACCGGGCAATCCCAGGGCGCCTCACCAACGCCCCTATGGAGTCCCACCATGATGACACGTTGGCAATTCTCTGGCCTCGCGGTGGGCGCGGCGGCCCTGCTCTTCACCGCCCGGCCGGCCCAGGCGCAGGTTTGGTTCGGCCCCCCCGTCGTCGCCCCCGTCGTCCGCCCGGCTCCCGTGGTGGTCACCTCCGCCTCCACTTGGGCGGGTCCCACCTGGGTCGCCGCCTCCCCCGCCGTGGTCGGCCCGACCTGGGTCGCCCCCGCCCCGGTCGTGGTCCAACCCGGCTGGCGGTCCGGGCCGTACTGGAGTCCGCGGCGCGCGGCCCGCGTGGCGCGCCGCACCGGCGGGTACACCGTGGCATGGGGACCGCGGGGAGGCACGGCCGTGGTTGGCCGCGGCTGGTAACGGCAGCGCCGCCCGTGACGTCCCGAGGGCACTTGACAGACGCCCGGAGGTTCGGCCGGTGGCGCGCGGCCACTGGCCGCGCCCCGGCCGC
>DASXAN010001546.1:0-1693 GCA_036406755.1 Gemmataceae bacterium | reverse complement strand
TCCGCGACCACAGCGGCGGGATCTCACCGGGCCGCTGCCGGGCGCGGGCCACCGCATCGGCCGCCGCCAGCCCGGCCGCACCGGCGGCCGCACCCAGGGCGGCGGCCCGCGCACCCCGGTGACCGGCGAGGGCGGCCCCGGCCACGCCGCCGATGACACCGGCCGAGATGGCCGAGCTTGTGCGGGGCGCCGCTGCGCCCGGTTCGCCCCCTGTCATCCTCACAACGTACGGCACAGCGAAGCCGCAGGTGGCCGTGGCGGCGGACGCTAGCCGCGGAACTCACCTGTCCCTTAGCGTGATCACCATGGACGACCCGTCGCTGCGCGTCTCGGACGCCGACCGCGAGCAGGCCGTCGCCGCGCTTCGCGAGCACCTGCTCGCGGGGCGCCTGACGCTCGCGGAGTTCTCCGAGCGGGTTGAGGCCGCCCTGACGGCCAGGGTGGGCGGGGAGCTGGCGCGCGTTCAGGAGGATCTGCCCGCAGTTGTCCCGGCGGCCGGTTCGCGCCGCAAGCCCGCCCGGTTCACGGCGGCCCTGTTCGGCCGCGCCGTGCGGCGCGGGCGGCTGAGGCTGCGCGGGCGGGCCGTCGCCGCGAGCGTCTTCGGCGATCTCGACTTCGACCTGCGGGAAGCCACGATCGACCACGGGGAGACGGCGGTGACCGTCCTCGCGGCGTTCGGCAATGCCGATGTCTACGTGCCGGAGGGCGTCAACGTCGACGTCGGCGGGATCACGGTCTTCGGGCACCACCGGGACTGGGGCCGCGACGCCGGCCGTTCGGACGCCCCGACCGTGCATGTTCGCGTGCTCGGCCTCGCCGGGACCGTCGATGTCTGGCGGGTGCCGCACGACATGCAGGGCAGCAGCTACAGCGACATCTTCCGCCAGCTCGAGGGCCGCCGGCGCGAGCTCCCGTCGTGAGTCGGCGGGCGCCGGAGCCGATCTCGGCCCGTCACCGCGCCGCGGCCACGAGCGTTCCTTGCTCGCCGGACCGCCCCGAACGGAAGGGGCCGGTCTGGGCCTGGTGGCGGGAGAGGTGCGGCGGCGTCCGCGTTGGCCGCTGCTTGTGAACGAAGGCGCGGCGCAGCTCGGCGTATGGCTCGCGCGGGTCGTAGAAGTTCCGGTACATCTCGGCCAGCTCTGTTGCCGCACCGCAAGGCCGACGCGGGACTGACCGGCAGCACGCGTCGGTGAGGCGGGCCGCCTGTTCCGCGCCGACCCGGCGGGGCAGGGTGTAGGTCCAGTATTCGGAACCGTGCAGGCCCATCAGGCGGTAGTGGGGGTTGAGGACCGCGCCCGCACGGCACCAGACCTCGTCGGCGGCGAGCGCGAGCATGAGGCCCCCGGCCGCGGCGTTCCCCGCGAGCGCGGCGACAGTGAGCCGGTCGGTGGTGGTCAAGATCGCCTCCACCAGGTCGTTGATCGCGTTGATGTTTCGCCAGGACTCCGCCGCCGGATCGCCGGCGGCCTCGATCACGTTCAGGTGGATGCCGTTGGCGAAGACGTCCCGGCGGCCGCCGAGCACGATCACCCGCACCGGGCGGGCCTGGGCGTACCGGTAGGCGGCGAGCAGGCGGCGGCACTGGCCGGTGCTCATGGCGCCGCCGGGGAAAGAGAACTCCAGGTAGCCGACGGCGGCGTCCTCGCGGTAGCTGATCTCCTGGTAGGCGCGCCGGCCCGGCAGCGCCGTCAGC
>DASXAN010001545.1:0-4715 GCA_036406755.1 Gemmataceae bacterium | reverse complement strand
CCCGGTGCCCGGCAAGGCCAACGAGCGGGCCGTGGCCGAGGACCGGGCCAAGGGGGCCCGCGCCCCCACCGCCGCGGCGGCCGCGCCGCCCACCGGACTGCTGCCGGCGAAGTACGCGTCGCCGGATTCGGCGGAGCTGGCTTTTGAGCTAAAGGATCCCGACCAGGAATACCCGATCGACCTGAAGTGACCCTGTGGCGTCGGAGGGTGATCGCGATGCGGATCGGGGCGCATGTCTCTCGCCGGCTGTTCGCGCTGGCCGTCCTGTTCGCCGGGGCCGCCTCCGCCCCGGCCCAGACGGTCGTGCAATTCGACGGCAACATCGGCACGCAGGCCGGCCCGGGCACCCTGGAGTACCGCGGCGGCTCGGCCGGTCTCGTCAGCTTTGGGACGCCCGCCGCGTTCGGCATCCCGGCCCTCCCCGGCGGCACGGCCACGGTCATGTCGTTCCCGGCCTTTCAGCAAACGGAGGGGCTGCTGTTCAAGAACGGCGCCTCGCCCAACGGCGGCGGCCAGTACGTCAACCAGTACACCTTCGGGTTCGACGTGCTGTTCCCCACGATCAACTGGATGGCCTTCTACAACGCCGCCGGCGATAACGCGGACGGCAACGACGCGGACTTCTACATGAACCCCTCCGGCGGCGTCGGCACGATCGGCGTCTACAACGGGACGATCGGCCCGAACACCTGGAACCGGATCATGGTGACGGTGGACCTGGCGGCCGCCGGCGGGCCGACCATGACGAAGTACGTCAACGGCGCCCAGGTCGGCAGCCAGACCCTCAGTTCCGGCGTGGACGCCCGCTGGTCGCTGTTCAGCGCGAACGACTCGACCACGGGGACGGCGCTATTCACCGAGGGGGACACGTCCGGCGTGTACACCGTCCCCGGCTACATCAACAGCTTCTTCTTCCAGGATCGGGCGCTGGGCGGCGGCGAGGTCGCGGCCCTCGGCGGCCCGACCGCCGCCGGGTTTGCCGCGGTCCCGGAGCCGGGCGCGCTGGCCCTGCTCGGAGCGACCGGGGCCGCGGCCGGACTCCGCCGCCTCCGCCGCAGGCCCGCCGCGGCTTGACCGCCCGCCTCCGCCCGCGATTCCCGTCGGGGCCGGCCCGCCGCCGGCCCCCGTCTTTTGTCACCCTCGGACCGACGCCATGGCGACCCGCTGGCTGCCGCCGCTAGTCCTGTTCACCGCCGCCATGACCGCCGCGGCACAGGACGCCGGCCGCGTCGGCCCGGCCGACGGCGGCCACCTCGTCCCGACCGGCCAGCTCGTCCGCCCGGCCGGCCGGTCCGTCGCCTGGGCCGGCCGGCCGGTGGACCTCGCCCTCAGTCCCGACGGCAAGACCCTCTACGCCAAGGACGACACCGGCCTGGTGGTGATCGACCCGGCGGCCGGCGCCGTCCGCCAGCACCTGCCGTTCGGCAAGGCCCACGGCGGCGGGTCGATGCACGGCCTGGCCGTGAGCCGGGACGGCGCCCGCGTCTACGCCACCACGGCCGAGCAGTCGTTGGCCGAGGCCGGCGTCGGCCCCGACGGCCGGCTGACCCTGCGGCGGATGATCCCGCTGCCCGGCCCCAAGGGCGGCGACGACCCGTCCCACCCGTGCGGGATCGCGCTGTCCGCCGACGGCCGCACCGCCTACGTCTGCCTGTCCCGGGACAACGCCCTGGCGGTCGTGGACCTCACCGCCGCCGCGGTCGTCGCCCGGGTGCCGGTCGGCGTTGCCCCGTACGCCGTCGTGCTGTCGTCGGACGGGTCGGCCGCCTACGTGTCCAACTGGGGCGGCCGGCGGCCGAAAGCCGGCGAGCGGACCGCCCCGTCGTCCGGCACGCCGGTGCTGGTGGACGAGCGGGGCGTGGCGGCCAGCGGCACGGTCGGCCGGGTGGACCTCCGCCGCCGGGTCATGGACGCCGAGGCCGCGGTCGGCCTGCACCCGACCGGGCTGGCCCTGAGCCGCGACGGCGGCACCCTGTACGTCGCCAACGCGAACTCGGACACGGTCAGCATCCTGGCGACCCCGGCGTTGACGGTGGAGCACACGCTGACCGTCCGCCCCGACCCGGCCCTGCCGTTCGGAAGCGCCACCAACGCCGTCGCCCTGAGCCCGGACGGTACGACCCTGTACGCGGCCAACGGCGGCAACAACGCCGTCGCCGTGATCCGCCTCGGCCGCACGGCGAAGGACGCGACCGTCGCCGGGTTCATCCCGGCCGGCTGGTACCCCGGCGCGGTCGCCGCCACGGCCGAACACGTCTACGTCGCCAACGTCAAGGGCGAAGGCTCCCGGACGCCGCAGGCGGGCAAGCCCGGCTGGGCCGTGACCGGCTACCGCGGCACGGTGACGCGGGTGGGCGTGCCGGCCGCGGACACGTTGGCGGCATACTCCGCCCAGGTCCGGGCCGACGCCCGGGTGCCGCAGGTGCTGCGGGCGCTGGAGAAGGCCCAGCCGGGGGTCAAGCCGGTGCCGGTCCCGGCCCGGGCCGGCGAGCCGTCGCTCTTCGACCACGTCGTCTACGTCATCAAGGAGAACCGCACGTACGACCAGGTGTTCGGCGACGTCAAGGCGGGCAACGGCGACCCGAAGCTGTGCGTCTTCGGCGAGGACGTGACGCCGAACCACCACGCCCTGGCCCGCGAGTTCGTCCTGCTGGACAACTTCTACTGCAACGGCGTCGTGTCGGCCGACGGCCACTCGTGGGCCACCGAGGGCAATGTCACCGACCACCTGGAGAAGTCGTTCGGCGGGTTCACCCGCTCCTACACCTTCGGCGACGACCCGCTCACCTACTCGGCCACCGGCTTCCTGTGGGACAACGCCCTGCTCCGCGGCCTGTCATTCCGCAACTACGGGGAGATGGCGTACTCCGAGCCGGCCGGGAAGGTGAGCTTCCCCGCCGTCTACAAGGACTTCACGACCGGGGCGAATCGGATCCGGATCGCCCAGAAGTACAACCTGCCGACGCTGGAGCGGTACAGCAGCCCCGACTACCCGGGCTGGAGCCTGGACGTGCCGGACGTGCTCCGGGCCGACCGGTTCTTGAAGGAGCTGCGGGAGTGCGAGCGGACCGGCACACTTCCGAACCTGGTGATCGTGTACCTGCCGCAGGATCACACCTCGGGCACGAAGGCGGGCATGCCGACGCCGCGGGCGCACGTCGCCGACAACGACCTGGCCCTCGGGCGGGTCGTCGAGGCGATCACGAAGAGCAAGTTCTGGCCGACGACGTGCGTCTTTGTCATCGAGGACGACCCGCAGGACGGGTTCGACCACGTGGACGGGCACCGGTCGCTGTGCCTGGTGGCCAGCCCGTACACGAAGCGGCGGGCAGTGGTGAGCAAGTTCTACAACCAGACGGCGGTGCTGCACACGATGGAGCGGATGCTCGGCCTGCCGCCGATGAACCAGCTCGACGCCGCGGCCCCGGTCATGGCGGAGTGCTTCACGGCGATGGCGGACGTGACGCCGTTCACGGCCCGGCCGGCCGCGGTGCCGCTGGACGAGCTGAACCCGCCGGCCGCCCGGCTGCGAGGCCGGGCGCGGCAGCTGGCCGAGGAGAGCCTCAAGCTCGACTTCAGCCGGCCGGACGCGGCCGAGGACGATGACCTGAACCGCATCCTCTGGCACGCCGTCAAGGGGGACGACGCCCCGTACCCGGCGGACCTCGCCGGGCCGCACGGTCGGGGCCTCAAGGCGCTGGGCCTCAAGCACGCCCCGCGGGGCGGCGTGGCCCCGGCGCGGTAGCCGCGGCCCGGCGCATTGACAGCGTTTCCCGGCGCGGGACAATGACCCGTAGTCCCCCCGAGCCGGGTTCCCTCATCGAAGCCCGGCCCCACCCCGCGGCAGGACGACTCGGCCGGCCGCGCACCTTGCCGACCCGGGACCATGCCGACCGCCTGCGACAGCACCGGCAGCAGCGGGCCGTCGCCTTCGTCGGCGACCTCCCGGAGCCTGTTGGCCGGCGTCCAGGCGGACGAGCCGACTGCCTGGGACCGCCTGGTCCGCCTGTACGCGCCGCTGGTGCTCCAGTGGTGCCACACCGCCGGCCTGCGCGACCAGGACGCGGCCGACATCTTCCAGGAGGTGTTCCAGGCCGTCGTCGCGTCCGTCGGACGGTTCCGCCGGGCGCGGGAGGGTGACACGTTCCGCGGCTGGCTGCGGCGGATCACGCAGAACAAGGTGCGGGACCACTATCGCCGGCTCGGCCGCGAGGTCCGCGGTGTGGGCGGATCGAGTGCCCGGGACCGGTTGGCGCAGCTCCCGGAGCCGGAGGCGGCCGACGACCTCGGGTCGGTGAAGGCCGAGCACGGCCTGTTCGCGCGGGCGCTGGCTCTGATCCGCGGGCAGGTGGAGGACCGGACCTGGGCGGCGTTCTGGCAGACGGCCGTGGAGGGGCGGGAGCCGGCCGACGTGGCCGCCGATTTGAGGATGAGTCCCGGTGCCGTGCGGGTGGCGAAGTGCCGCGTCCTGCACCGGCTGCGCGAGGAGTTGGGGGACCTACAAGAGTAATCGGAAACAGGGCGGCCGGGGCGGGTCTTGGTTGGAGTCCCGCCTTTAGCCGGTCTTCCGAGCCGCCTAAAGGCGGGACTCCAACCCAGTAACGCCCGTCCGTTAAAATCGTTGCCCGGAGGCGCGGGCCATCCGCCCGCGAACAATTCACCGGCCCGCGAGGTGCGGCATGGACAACGGGTGCGTGACCGCCGCCGACTGCCCC
>DASXAN010001544.1:0-2753 GCA_036406755.1 Gemmataceae bacterium | reverse complement strand
GGGCACACCTCTGAGGGGCGTCAGGCAGGCTGCCGTCGGAGTCTATCGGCCCGCAGCTACTCCGTCAAAGACGATCTCGGCGGTGGTGCGGGATCTCGAACCGATCCGCCGCGGCCGGCCTGCCGCCTTGCCCGCGATGTGCCACGGTGCCCGGTCGTCTGTCACGTCCGCTTGCGGGCGACGACGATCATGCTCTTCCAGAACCACCGGACGCGTCCCGACCCGGTGATGCGAACGACGTCGTATCCCTCCCGGTTGAGCAGCTGGGTGAGTGTGGCCGGCGACCAGAATTTGATGTGGCCGCCGTCCCACAAAGGCGAAAAGTGGCGGTCCCAGCCGTTCGCCAGGGACAGCGCAAGGTTCTTCAAATAGCCATGGTAGGGGGTGGTGAGGATCAAGTGGCCGCGGGGCTTCAGGACGGCGGTGGCGAACTGCGGCAGGGCGGCCGGGCGGAACAGGTGCTCGATCACCTCGGTCGCCACGGCCACGTCGAAGTCGGCCACCCCGAGCCGGGCCGGGTCGTCGTACACGCCGACCGACTCGAACCGGGCGGCCGGGGCGACCCGGCGGGCGATCTCCACCCCGGCCGCGTCGTCGTCGCACCCGGTCACGTCGAACCCGCCCGCCGCCAGCGCGGCGGCCAGCGCCCCGTTACCGCAGCCGACGTCCAGCACGCGCCGCGCGCCCAGCTCCCGACACAGCCGAACGACCGGGCCGACGAGGTAGGCGCAGGAATGCGGCGCGGCGGCGTCCGACCAGCCGTAAGTGGTGCCGCCCGTCGGAGGAGGTGTCATGACAGGACTCGCCGAAAGGGTTCGAATTCTACAGCCGCCCGGGCGCAGGACCGCCGAGCGGAAGGCCCGCCCGACGGCGGGTCACCGGCCGAGGGCGGACAGGATCAGCCGGCTGACCAGCCGCGGCGGCCGCGGCCCGGCCCGGACGGCGGCGTCTGCCGCACGCCAGAAGTTGGCGGCGAATCGGGCCGGCGACCACTCGGCCACCCGCGCCCGGGCGGCCCGGCCCATCGCCGACCGGTCGAAATCGGGGGCGGCCACGGTTGATAGCGCCCGGGTCATGGCCGCCACGTCGTACGGGTCGAACGTGAATCCGGTGACGCCGTCGGTGACCAGGTCCGCGGCACACCCGCACGCCCGGGACACGACCACCGGTAGCCCGGCGGCCATCGCCTCGTTCACCACCAGCCCCCACTGCTCCGTCGTGCTGGCGTGGACGAACGCACCGGCCAGGCCGTAGAACGCCGGGAGCTCGGCGAACGGCTGGAACCCCGGCAGGTGGACGGTGCCGCGGACACCCAGCTCCTCGACCAGCCCGACCACGGCCGGCTTTTCGGGCCCGTCGCCCAAAAGGACTAGGTCCCACGCCCCCGGCCCGGCCGCGGCCCGGTAGGCGGCGTAGGCCCGGATGAGCCGCAACAGGTTCTTCTTCGCGATGAACCGGGCCGACGCGAGGAAGTACCGCTCTGGCAGCGCGTGCTTCGCCCGGGCGGCGGCGGCGGCGGCCCCGGCGGCGGCAGCCCCGGCGGCGTAGTAGTCGTTGTCCACGACGTCGTACCCGTCGAACGCCCGGTCCGGGGCCATGCCGAGTTCGACGATGTAGTCCCGGTGCGGCGTGCCGCCGACCAGGGCGGCGGAGAACTGGCGGACGAGCCGCCGCTTGACGGCCTCTCGCCACCACCGCCGGCGGACCGGCCGGCCCGGGTCCGACTCGCGGTCGCCGATCGAGTCATACCGCGTGCTCTCGGACATGACCACGGCCGGGGTGCCGGTCCGCATGCACCACCGCAGCCCGGCCAGCGCGCCCCCCTCCGCCCAGCCATTGAGGAACACGACCGACGGCCGCAGCCGGTCCAGGGACGCCGGGATTGACTCGCGGACCCGAACGACTTCGTACCCGGCATCGGCCCCGGGCACGTACCGGAACTCGGCGAACCCGGGGCGGTCGTGGATCTCGAGGACGTACGCCGAACCGGCGGCGGCCGCGGCCCGGATTCGGGGGTGGTGGTAGTGCCCCAGGTCCGGCAGCAGCCAACAGGCGGAAGCGACGCGACCGGAGGTCATGGCGGGCTGGGAGTTAGGCCGTGGGGGCGGGGCGCGCGGTGACCAGGACGCCGTCGGCCGTCGCCGGGGCGAACCGGGCCAGGGCGCGGAAGAACATGCCGACCGCCCGCGAGTACGTCGGGTAGCTGAACGTCCCGAACCGCTGCGGTGTGAACCCGTTCATCACGAGCACCTGGCAGAGCGTCCCGTAGGAGAAGTACGCCGTGTGCTCGAAATGGACGTCCTCCCGGCCGAGGACGGCCCGGACGGCCGGCTTCAGGGCCGTGGCGTTGATGGTCGTGACCACCAGCAGGCCGTCCGGGCGGAGCAGCGCCCGGCAGGTGTCGAGCAACCCGCCGACGTGACTGACGTGTTCGATGATGTCGCAACAGAGGACGACGTCGAACGAGTGCGGCTCGACGCCGCCGAGCGGGCGGGTGGCGTCCGTGACGACGATGTCGTTGATGCCGAACTCGGCCCGGAGTTCCTCCACCGCCGGGCCGCAAAAGTCGAACCCGACGACCTCGCCGGCCGCCCGCTGCACCTTGACGTGCAGGAGTTCCCCGGCCCGGGCCTTGTCGAGGTGGAACGGGGCGTCCGCGGCCCCGAGATGGGCGACCCGTTTGCCGCGGCACAGGTCCAGCACGGCGGCGTCCCGGTCGACCCAGCACCCCTTGGGGATCCGCTTCCCCCACG
>DASXAN010001543.1:0-1746 GCA_036406755.1 Gemmataceae bacterium | reverse complement strand
ACCCGCTGCGCGGGAATGACGAATGACGAAACACCCAAGGACGAAGCAAACCCGAATGCCGAAGCCCGAATGACGAAGTGGCGATGGGCCGTTCGTCATTCGTCATTGCGGCGCAGCGGGGCCGTCCACCTCCGCGAGGTGCTCTAGGAGAATCCGCCGGATTTCGTTCGCCACCCGCGGCGTGTCCGTGCCGATGTGCGTCGCCGGGTAGATCATCTCCGACTCCGCCCCGTCCAGGTGCGAGCTGCCGTACCGCACCGCCCCGTCCGTGTTCAGGTGGAAATTCTCCGTCCCGAGCAGCGGGATGATCGAATGGTACGGCACGGCCGGGTCGATCGGCAGCTCGGCCGTGGCGCTCAGGACCGGGGCACCGGGCCGCAGGCCGCCGACCCCGTCGAGCCGGCGGATGTTCACCCCCGGGGCGAGCACGGCCCGGCCGTTCTCCCGGGCCGCCTCCTTGACCGCGGCCGAGAACCGGTCGTCGCGGACGATCTTCGACTCCAGCAGCCGGCCGACCGGGCGGTTGACCAGCCCGCTGCCGCGGTGCGGGGTGGCGACGAACACCAGCCGGCCGACCGCCGGCTCCGGCGCGAAGAACAGCCGTTCCACCAGGTCCCGCCGCGACACGTCGGACACCCGCACCTCGTCCGGCGGGCGGCTGAACACCGAATCCCAGACGGCCGTGCCGCTGTCCTGGGCCGCCATCTTGGCGATCAGCCCGCCCATGCTGTGGCCGACGAGCACCATGTGCCGCAGGGCCGGGTCCTCGCCGCCGGGGTCGAACGTGGCCAGGGCGGCCCGCAATTCGGATCGCAGGCGGGCGGCGTTGGACGCCAGCGGCGCGCCGGTCGGGTAGAAGTAGAGCCAGAACTGGCACCGGTCCATCAGGGCCGGGTCGTTCTGGAGGTGGTTGAGCGTCTGCTCCCAGGCCATGGCCGGGGTGGACAGCAGGCCGTGCAGCAGGATCACCGGCACTCGTCCCGGCTGGTACGGGCGGACCAGGTGCAACCCGACGTCCGGCTGGACGGCCGTCGACCGCCGCAGGCCGACCCGGGCCAGCGACCGGAGATAGGCCCACGACACACTCGCCGCCAGGGCCGCCGTCCGGTCGGTCGCCAGCGGGATACTTAGCCCCCGGTCATTGGCCGGGGGCAAAATGTCGTGCTCCTCGAACGGGTCGTGGAAGACGAGCGTCGGCGGGCCGTCGCCGGCCGGGTGCAGGACGGCCGTCGCCCCGGCCCGCAGATGGTAGGGGAAGAACCGGTCCGCCGGGTCGGCGGAGTTCTCGCGGTCGTTGACCCGGTAGGCGATGAGCGGGACGCCGAACCCGTCGTTGCTGTACCACGCCTGCATGCCGCGGGCGAGGATGTCGCGGGCGACGGTCAGTGTCTCGTATTGCGGCGGGTCGAGGAACGGGGAGACGCCCGCCAGCCGCACGCCGGCGTCGGCGAACACGGCCGGCCACGGCCGGCCGCGGCGGAGGCGGATGTCCTGCGACAGCCGCACCAGCCGCTCGATCGAGCGGTTGTGGACGTCGGTCGCCTGGTCGAGTACGTCCGGGTCGCCGCCGGCCGCGGCGCGGACGGCCCAGGCGGCGGCGTCGCGGTACCACGGCAGGGACGGGGCCGGGGCGAGCGTGTCGCGCTTGCGGGCCTCGCGGAACGACAGCTCGGCCAGCGCCAGCAGGCGGGCCGGGTCGCCGTCGGTTGACTGCGCCTCGAGCGCGCGGGCGGCGGCCCCGGGTTC
>DASXAN010001542.1:0-2067 GCA_036406755.1 Gemmataceae bacterium | reverse complement strand
ACGTGCCCGCCGCCCACGTCGGTCATCTCCACCTCCGCCGGCTTGCCGGTCGGCGGGTTCGCCACCGGGGCCGACGCGATCCCGCCCTGCGGGTGGGCGGTGTGCAGGATCTGGCCGTCGTCCACGTCCCGGGCCAGGGCGTCGTTGCCGCCGAACCGGGCCATCACCGACCGGACGATGTCCACCCGATCGCCGGCCCGGACGGTGACGATCGTCCGCCCGGCCTGGAACTCGCCGTGGTAGTAGGCGGCCTCCTCCTCCGGGATGCCCAGGCCGACGAGCGCCCCCAGGACGCTACCGGCGACGGCCCCGGTGGCGGCACTGGCGGCGACGCCGGCCAGAATCCCGCCGGCCAGGAACGGGCCGACGCCGGGGATCAGCCCGGCGGCGACGGCGAACCCCAGCACGGTGCCGGTCGCCCCGCCGGCGACGGCCCCCGCGGCCGCCCCGACCTCCCACTGCGACCCGGCGACGCGGGCCGTGTCGCCGTTGCGGGCGATGACGCCGACCTGCTCGCCGGTGAAGCCCAGCCGCCGCAACTCGGCCACGGCCTGCCCGGCGTCCTCCCGGTCGCGGAAAACGCCGACGACCAGCGTACGGTCGATTACGGGTGTGTTCGTGGAGTGCATGACTCGGCCCTCCGGCGGGCGACGGGCGTCCGCTGATCAAAATTGCAAACCTGGTGCCGGCGGAAGTAGATTGGTATTCGCTCCTTACGCCGAGCGCGACTGCTCAGCCGGGTTGAGGACCTGGCCGATCTCGACGAGCAGTTCGGCCTCGTCGATCGGCTTTTTCAGGAACCCGGCGCAGCCGTGTTCGGCGGCCCACTCGCGGCTCAGCACCGACCCGGTCATCATGACCACCGGGACGGTTGCGTGGGGCGTTTCCCTGAGCCGGCCGAGGACGTGCCAGCCGTCCAGCTCCGGCATGAGCATGTCGAGCAGGATCAGTTCGGCGGGCAACCCGGCGGCGAGCAGGTCGAGGGCGACGCGGCCATTCTGGGCGGGGGCGACGGCGTACCCAGACTCGAGGAGGACGGCCGCCAGGGCGGTGCGGGCGGCGGCGTCGTCCTCGACGACGAGGATGGTTTTCGGCGGCTGGTCCGTCATTGGCACGGCGGGGGTTCCGGCAGGTGGCCGCAAAAGTGGGCAACCGGTGTGCCGTGGCCGCGGTTCGGGTATGATCTGGTGATGCCCGAAGGGGGTTGGGACAGTGAACGAAGACGAGGAGGAGGTCGTCCGCCTGCTCATCCGGGAAGTCCCGGAGCTCGCGGCCGGGAAGATCGAAGTGCGGGCGATCACCCGCGAGACCGGGTAACGGACCAAGATTGTCTTAGCGAGCCAGGACCCGTTAGTAGACGCAGTCGGGGCGTGCGTCGGCGTCCGCGGCAGCCGGATCAAGAATGTCATCGACGAACTCAACGGCGAGCGAATCGACATGGTCCGCTGGAACGACGACCCGGAACAACTGATCGCGAATCTGCTCCAGCCGGTGCAAATCGAACGAGTGATCCTCAGCCCCGCCGGGAAGCGGGCGACGGTCGTCGTGCCGGAGGACCAGTTATCGCTGGCCCACGGCAGGCGGGACGCGAACCGGGGACTGGCCAGCCGGGCGAGCGGGTGGGAGATCGAAATCGTGGCTTGGCCCGCGGACGACCTGTGAGGCTCACGACCGCGGCAGCGAGCGGACGAGGGTGGCTAGTTCGCGGACCCGCTGCTCGGACACGGCTCCGCCGCGGCCGCCGTCGCACGCCGCCCCGCGGACGGCGAACCAGTCCGGCCGGACGCCGGCGAGGCGGTCGACCTCCCGGGCCGTGAGCGACCCGGCCAGCGCCACCCTCACCCCGGCCGAGCGGCACGTCCCCACCATCCCCGTCAATTCCTCGACCGACAGCCAGTCGAGGAGCGTCGAGCCGTCCTTCTGGAAGGTGTCGAACAGGACGGCCCGGACGCGGGATCGGCGGCCGTACCGACGGGCAAAGTCAACCACGGCGAGCGGCGGCGGGGCGGCGGCCCGGACGGCGTCGGCGTAGACGACGGCCGCCGCCCGGGTCGGCACGTAGTACCG
>DASXAN010001541.1:0-1745 GCA_036406755.1 Gemmataceae bacterium | reverse complement strand
CGCGGTGCAGGACGCCGCGGCTGTGGGCGTAGGCCACCGCGTTGCACACGTCCACGAACCGCCGCAGCAGCTGGCGGAACGCCAGCGAGTCGAACGGCGACGGCGGCGCGGCGTGGAACCGTTTCACCGCCTGCTGGAGGTTGTCGCCGCGGATGAACCGCATGGCGTAGAACGGTCGGCCGTCGGCGTATGACCCCAAGCCATAGACGGGGACGACGCCGGGGTGCTCCAGCCCGCCGGTGATCTCCGCCTCGAGCACGAACCGGGCCCGGCTGTCCGGGTCGTCGGCGTGCTGCGGCTGGATCTCCTTCAGCGCCACCGGCCGGTGCAGCTCCGTGTCCTCGGCCACGAACACCTCGCCCAGCCCGCCCCGGGCGTGCGGCCGCAGGATTTCGTACCGCGCCGCCGGACCCGTCAGAAAATCGACTGTGGTCCGAGCGTCGTGGCGGTCGCCGCCGACGTGACCGAGACTGGCCCGCACGTCGGCATCCGCTACCGCCGCGAGGCTGCGGCGGATCGCCTCGCCGCCGGACAGCGCTGCCAGACTCTGCTGCGCGTCGTCGCCGTGCTGTTTCAAGTGTTCCGCCACCAACGCCGTGAGCAGTTGCAGCCGCTCCGGACTCAGGTCGCCGCGGTCGCAGAGGATGTCGCCCAGCGGCGTGGCCTTGTCGAGCAACCAGGCATTCATCGCCGCGAGCAGAGCATCTTTCGTGACGAAATCGAGCTGCACGGCCAGGATGCCGAGCAGGAGGTTTCGATCGGCCGACGCGGCGGACATGGCGGACGCCTCGGCGACGTTCGACGGGATGGGCCGATCACCGATTGTGGGCGGACCGTGTGACTGCGCCAAGCAGATTCCGCGGCCGCTGATTCGTTCGCCATCCTGCCCCCGGACTGAAGGAGTGAATCCGCCGCCCCTATCCCATGGGCGGCCGCTGCCCTAAGATGGCACACCGATCCGGAGGTGCCACCGTGTCCGCAAGCGAATTCAAAGCCCATTCCGACCTGGTCTACTCCCTCGCCCTGTCGTCCGACGGCCACGCCCTCGCCACCGCCGGGTTCGATGGCCTCGTCAAGCTCTGGGACCTTGCCGCCCGCAAGGAACTTCACGTCCTCACCGGCCACGGCGGCCCGGTCTACGGCGCCGCCTTCGCCCCCGACGGCAAGCTGCTCGCCTCCTGCGGCGACGACAAGACGGTCCGCCTCTGGAATCCCGCCGACGGCAAGCCGGGCAAGGTGCTGCAAGCGCACGCCGGCATCGTGGACGCGGTCGCGTTCGGCCCGGATTCCCGCCTCCTGGCGTCATGCGGGGCCGACAAGGCGGTGAAGCTCTGGGACCCGGCCGCCGGCAAGGAGGTGAAGACGCTCGGCAACCACGGCGGCACGGTGTACGCCGTCGCCTTCGCGGCCGACGGCAAGCGACTCGCCAGCGCCGCCGCCGACGGCGTCGTGAAGGTGTGGGACGCGCCGGGGCACAAGGAGGTGAAGGCGATCAAGGCCCACGACGGGCAGGCGTCGGCGGTACGGTACACGCCGGCCGGGCTGGCGTCGGCCGGGTTCGACCGCACGCTACGCCTGTGGGACGCCGACGCCGGCAAGGAGCTGCACAAGGTCGCGCTGCCGGACGACCCGTATGCGATCGCACTGACCCCGGACGGCAAGCGGCTGGCGGTGGCCGGGTACGCGGGCAACGTGACGGTGTGGGAGTGGGGCCAGGACAAGCCGGCGTTCGCGGTCAAGCACCC
>DASXAN010001540.1:0-3205 GCA_036406755.1 Gemmataceae bacterium | reverse complement strand
TCGGCGACACGGGCGGCCAGGTGCCGACGGTCGCCACGCCGGCGGCCGCGGACCCCAATCCGCTCACGGCGGGGCCCGGCACGAACCTGAGCGTGCTCGGGGCCGACGACGGCGGCGAGGCGGCGCTGACGTACACCTGGGGCGTGTTCGGCAGCCCCGCGGGCTCGGTCAACTTCGGCGCCAACTCGTCCAACGCCGCCAAGAACACGGTCGCCACGTTCTCCGCGAACGGCACCTACGACCTGTTCGTCGCCGTCCGCGACGTCGGCGGCCAGACCGTCATCAGCACGGTCTCGGTCACGGTCAACTCCATCCCGACCGGGA
Source organism: Gemmataceae bacterium (assembly GCA_036406755.1). Taxonomy (GTDB): domain Bacteria; phylum Planctomycetota; class Planctomycetia; order Gemmatales; family Gemmataceae; genus DASXAN01. The sequence continues at coordinate 2,881 of DASXAN010001540.1, read as the reverse complement.
CCGGGACGGGCCTGCGGGGCGTGTATTTCGACAACATCGACTTCACCGGGACGAGCGTCTCCCGCACCGACCCGACGATCAACTTCAACTTCGGCGCCGGGTCTCCCGACCCGGCGATCGGGGCCGACACGTTTTCGGTCCGGTGGACCGGATTCGTCCAGCCGCGGTACACCGGGACTTACACGTTCTCCACCACGACCGACGACGGCGTGCGGCTGTCGGTCAACGGCCAACTCGTCATCGACCACTTCGTCGACCAGTCGTCGGTGACGTGGAGCGGCACGATCGCCCTGACGGCCGGCCAGCTCTACCCGATCCAGATGGACTACTACGAGAACGGCGGCGACGCCGTGGCCCGGCTGGAGTGGCAGAGCGACATCCAGCCGCGTGAGGTGGTCCCGCAGACGCAGCTGTACACGGCGACGGCCGCGCCGGTCGCCCCGACCGGGCTGACCACACAGCCGGTCGGCGGCTCGCAGGTGGTGTTGAAGTGGGCCGCCTCCGCCCCGCCGAACCAGGCGGACGACTACTTCGTGGAGCAGTCGCCCAACGGCACCGGCGGGTGGGCCCCGATCGGCACCGCCACGGCGACCGGGCTCGCGGTCACCGGGCTGACGCCGGGGACGACCTACTACTTCCGCGTGCGGGCGCACAACGGGTTCGGCACGTCGGCGTATTCGGCGGTCGCGAGCGCGACGACGTATCCCACGGCCGCGCACTCGGTGGATTTCTCCGGCGGCTTCACCGCGACCGGCCTGACCCTCAACGGCGGGGCGACCATCACCGCCACCCGGCTGCGGCTCACGTCCGGGGTCGCCAACCAGACCCGGTCGGCGTTCGCCACGGCCCAGCAGAACATCGCCGCGTTCTCGACGACGTTCACGTACACGAAGAACGGGGCGGCCGACGGCATGGCGTTCGTCATCCAGCGGGACCCGCGCGGGGCGGCCGCCCTCGGCGAGGGCGGCGGCCTGCTCGGCTACGGGGCCACCGCGACGCCGGCCAACGCGGTCCGCCCGAGCTTCGCCGTCGCCTTCAACATGTACAACGGCCACCCGATCGGCACCGAGTTCCTGACCAACGGGGCGGTCGATTTCAACTACTCCCAGAGCGCCATCAACGTCGCGACCAACAACAGCCCGATCACCGTCACGATCACCTACGCGGCCGGGTTCCTCACCGCCAAGTTCACCCAGGGCACGGTCACGGAAACCAAGACCATCGCCGTCGACCTGCCGGCGCTGCTCGGCGGGACGACGGCCTTCGCCGGGTTCACGGCCGCGACGGGCGGCCAGAATTCGACGCAGGAAATCGTCAACTGGTATTTCGACCAGGGGGCGGCGCCCGCCCAGACGGCGAACGTGCAGAAAACGCTGACCGGGTACGGGCCGACCTCGACGCAACCCGAACCGATGGTCGCCCACCTGACCTGGACGCCCGCGGCCGGCGCCGGCCTCTACAAGGTCGAGCGGAAGCTGACGGCCGGCGGCACCTACGCTCAGGTCGGCACCAGCCCGGTCCCGACCTTCGACGACTCGGGCCTGGCCGCCGGCTCGACCTACTTCTACCGCGTCCGGGCCAACAACGCCGTCGGCGACGGGCCGTTCTCGACGGAAATCCAGGTGACGACGCCCGGTCTCGCCGCCAGCCCGACGGCCGGCGAGGTCACCACCGTGACCACGTCGTCGATCGCCTTCCGGTGGACGGATAACGCCACCAACGAGGACGGGTTCCAGATTCTGCGAAGCGTCGACGGCGGGGCGTTCGCGCTGCTCACGTCACTGCCGGCCAATTCCGGCGCGGCCCCGGTGACGTTCACCGACACCGGCCTGACTTCCGGCACGCGGTACGACTACCGCATCCAGTCGTTCAACCTGTCCGGCTCGTCGGCGTTCATCGGCGTCACGACGGCGACGCTGACGACCGCCCCGACCGGGCTGACGGCGACGCCCGGCGCCGGCTCGGTCGCGCTGACCTGGGCCGCCCCGGCCGGGGCGGCCACGTACAGCGTCTACCGCGGCACCACGGCCGGCGGCGAGGGCCCGACCCCGATCGCCACCGGCCTAACGACCCCGTCCTACACGGACACGGCCCCGGTCGGCGGCGTGACCAACTACTACGTCGTGACGGCCACCGACCTGGGCGGCGAGAGCGCCTGGTCGGCCGAGGCGTCCGCGGCCCTCCCGCTGGGGGTCCAGGCGGTGCAGGTGGCCGATGGGGGTGCCCAGCGGTCGGCGGTCCGGTCGGTCACCGTCACGTTCACCGGCACGGCCGTGTTCGCCGGCGGCACCGGCAACGCCGCGGCGGCGTTCCGGCTGACCCGGACCGGCCCGACCGGGCCGACCGGCGACGTCACCCTGACGCCGACCGTGACGACCGACGCCCAGGGGCGGACGGTCGTCACGCTGAAGTTCTCCGGGCCATTCACAGAGTCGAACACGGCCGCCGGCGCCGACCCGTCCCTCATCGACGGCATCTACACTCTGACCATTAACGCCGCGAACGTCACCGGGCTCAACGGGCTGGCCCTGGACGGCAACGCCGACGGTACCGCCGGCGGCAACTACGGGCTGACCACGCACCGGCTCTTCGGGGACGTAGACGGCGACGGGGACGTGGACCTGCTGGACCTCAACCCCCTGGTGCCGGCCCTGTTCGGCGTGGTGGGCCAGCCGAACTACAACGCGGCGTTCGACTTCGACGGGGACGGCGATGTGGACCTGCTCGACCTCAACCAGTTCGTCCAGCGGCTGTTCCTGTCCGGCTACACGCCCTGACGGGCTCACTCACCCCGCAGCTGGCCGGCTCTGGGTGGCCGGGGCTGAGTCTTCGAAGCCCCCGGCTTTTGCGAGCGCCGGGGCTTCGAAGACTCAGCCCCAGC
>DASXAN010001539.1:0-2316 GCA_036406755.1 Gemmataceae bacterium | reverse complement strand
GGTGGACGGGTGCTGGTCGCCATCGGGCTAATACTGCAACCCCAGCATCAGGCAGTTCAGCCCGCTGCCGATGCCCAGGAACCCGACCCGGTCGCCGGGGCGGATGAACTCCCGCTCCTCCGCCAAAGCCGCTGTCAGCGGCAGCGACACCGTGCCCATGTTCCCCAGGTACGGGAACGTCGAGAAGTCCTTCTCCGCCGGGATGCCGAGCGTCCGCAGGATCGCCTCGCGGTGGCCGGCCCCGACCTGGTGGGTGACCACCTTGTCCACCTGGTCGGCCGCCCACCCGAGCCGGTCGCGGAACGCCGTCCACGTCCGCAGCCCCAGGTCCACGCCGAACTTCAGCACCGAAGCGGCGTCCGTGGACGTGAACGGGATGACGCAGTGCTTCAGCCCGAACCCGCCGGACAACAGCCGCTGGGCCGGGTCGCTCGTCACCACCTTCTGCACGACCGCGTCGATCGACTCCAGCCCCCACCGGCACAGGCCGAAGTGCTGCGGGGCCGTCTGCGTCGCCCCGCCGACCAGCTTCCGCCGCCGGGCGACTGCGAAGGAGCCGTCCGTCACCAGCACGGCCGCCGCCCCGGACCCGCCGGTCAGCGCCGCCAGCGACGACTTGAACAGCTCGATGTCCGGGTTGCCGGTCAGTTGCTCGATCGTCAGCTCGTTGATGTCGCGGGCCGTCTCGCAGGCGACCACCAGCCCGGCCCGGCACTGGCCCAACTCGATCCGGTTGGCCACGTCCACGATGCCGTTGAGCATGCCGAGGCAGGCGTTGGACACGTCGTAGACGAACGCCCCGGGGCTGACGCCCAGCGCCGCGGCGACGTGGCAGGCGGTGGCCGGCTCGAACTGCTCCCGGCAGACGCCGGCGTAGATCAAGACGTCGATGTCATTGGGGCGGACGTCGGCGGCGGCCAGGGCGTTGCGGGCGGCGGTGACGGCCCCGTCGGCGATCGACTGGCCCGGCTCCCACCACCGCCGCTCGTGGATGCCGGTCATCAGCTCCAGCTGCCCCTGCGACAGCCGCAGCCGGTCGTAGAGCGGTTGCAGCCGGGCCTCCAGCTCGGCCGTCGAGACGACCACCGGGGCCAGCTCGTAGCCGATGGCGTCGATGTAGACCCGCGAGTAGCGCATGGCGGCTAGCCCAGTTGGCGGCAGGCGAATCCGTTCATCCCGTAAATGACCCGCCCGTCCACGAGCAGGAATCCGTCGGCGTGGACGGTCCGCGAGTCCTCGTCGATTCTAGTGACAACCGCCTGCACCGTCACGCGGTTATCACCGGGGGCGACCTGCCCGCGGTACACCCAGGTGTGCTCCACATTATGGGCCACAACTTCCCACCGTGTCGCCGGCGTGACGCCCCACCGCCGGGCGGCGACCAGTTGCAGCAGTTGCAGGAACGACTCCAGCCCCAGTGACCCGGGCCAGACCGGGTCGCCGTGGAAGTGGGCCTTAAAGAACCACTCGCCCGGATCGACCGCCTTGGACCCGCGGACGAACCCCAGTCCGTGCGGCCCGCCGTCGGGCACAAACAGGTCGACGTCCGTGACCATGCGGAGCATGTCGTCCGGGAACGGCGGCTCGGTCGGGTATGGGAACCGCTCGCCGCGGGCCTCTTCCTCAAGCGCAGGTTGGTACGGCTGCGCTTCGCGGATGCCGACTTGTTGCGCCAGCGACGCGGCGGAGAAGAAGCCGAAGTAGGTGTTGCCGCGGTAGACCGGCCGGCCGTCGGCGGACGTCACGTCGAAGTCGAAGTGCTGGATGATCATCCCGGCCGACTTCGACACCTTCGTCATCGTGACACGGGTGACGAGGGTGCCGGCGTCCGGGCCGACGGCGGCGAGCTGCACGGCCGTGCCGCCAAGGTTGCGGTAGTGCAAGTCGGTGTCGGAGTGCAGGGCGGAGCCGACGTAGGCGCTCGTCCAGCCGCACGCCTGCAGCGCGACTTCGAGCAGGACGGTGAACGGCATGGCCGGCTGGCGGGCGAAGTACCAGGCGCCCGGCGGCACGTCGTACTCGGCGACGGCGGCGCCGCCGGCCTTCATCGTCCACGGCTCGGCGGTGGTGGAGACGATCCGGTCGAGGAACGAGTACGGCGGGGCCGGCAGGCGGGCGATGAACCGGCCGCGGTCGAACGGGCGGTAGCGGTCGCCGAACGCGGCGGCGGGGGAGCCGGTGGCGAATTCGAGGTGACGTTCGCCGACGGCCGGCCGGTCTACCGCGGTAACACCTACTTCGGTTTCTTCTCAGCGGCGTCGCTCGCCCAGCAAGTCGGCATCCGCGAAGTGACGCCCTACCAACCGACCGCCAATG
>DASXAN010001538.1:0-2886 GCA_036406755.1 Gemmataceae bacterium | reverse complement strand
CCCGGCGGCGGCGGCGAACCTGTCCCTGCCCGGGGTCGCGCCGGCGACGTGGACGGCCCTGTTCACCGTCACCGCCGACGGCAACGCGCAGCCGATGCTTGGGGCGTACTCGGTCGAGCTGGGAATGCTCCGGTTCCGACCGCGGTGGCCGCTCGTGCCCGGCGTCAAGTACACGGCCACGTTCCACACCGACAAGCAGCCCGGCGGGGCGAACACCGGGGCGGCGGTGTTTGTCACGGTCACGCTGCCGAAACCGCCTCCGCCACCGCCGGCCCAGGTTGCGGCCCTCTACCCGTCGGCCGACCGGCTACCTGAGAATCTGCTCCGCGTCTACCTGCACTTCACCGGCCCGATGCGTCGCGGCGACGCCTACGACCACGTCCGCCTGCTCGGCCCGGACGGCAAGCCGGTCGCGTCGCCGTTCGTGACCTTCGGCGAGGAGCTGTGGAATGACGACGGCACGCGGCTGACGCTGCTGCTGGACCCGGGCCGGCAGAAGCACGACCTGTTGCCGCGGCAGCAGGCCGGGCCGGTGCTGGAGGCCGGCAAGTCGTACACACTGGTCATCGCCGCCGACTGGCCGGACGCCCACGGCCGGCCGCTCGGCCGCGAGTTCCGCAAGCCGTTCGCGGTAGTCGCCGCCGAGACGCGGCCGATCCGGCCGGAGGATTGGAAACTGACGCCGCCGCCGGCCGGTAGCCGGGAGCCGCTGGTCGTCACCTTCGACCGCTCGCTCGATCATGCGCTGTTGAAGCGCGTGCTGACGGTCGCGGACGCGGCGGGCCGGGCGGTAGAGGGCGAGGTGAAGACATCAGACGCGGAGACGGGGTGGCGGTTCGTACCGCGACAGCCGTGGGCGGCCGGCGAATACGCGCTGGCGGTGGGGCAAGTGCTGGAGGACGTGTGCGGCAACCGCGTCGGCCGGGCGTTCGAGGTGGACGAAGACCGGACGGAGCCGGGCCCGGCCGCGGCGGTGCGGCGGGCCTTTACAGTCCAATCAAACGATCGCAATCCGCGGAAGTGAGACGTTGGGATGACGGTGCCGCAGCCCGCGGGCGGGAACGTCCTCGTGTACTCAAGGGTCCGTGACCCTGAGGCGCGGGAACGGCTCCGGGGTCTGTTAGACAATCTGCCGGGAGAGCGCGTTTCCGCAACCATTTACGAGGTGTTCACGGAGGACTGGGATGACGGCTCGTGGGACGAAGAGGTTGCGCGGATGCAGGAGTTGATCGATTCCGCTACCGACACGCTGATCTTCTGGCGGGTGATCGATGGGAAGTTGATGCGGACGTGCATTGCGGGGCGATTTGCCTGACCGGTGAAATCACTTCACGAACCCTGCGAGGGGTCCCAATGGAATTGCGCCGATCCGGCCTGCGGGCCGGTGTGTACGTGGACGTGGAGAACACCACCCGCAACGGCGGCCGCGGGCTGCGGTTCGACGTCCTCCGCGACTTCGCCTGCCGCGACGGGGCCGACGCCCTCCGCCTCAATGCCTACCTCGCCTACGACGCCGAGCGGGCCCGCCACGACCCGTACTACCGCAACAACGCCATGAGCTTCCACTTCGCCATGCGGTCGGTCGGGTTCAAGGTGATCGAGAAGTCGGTCCAGTGGTTCACCAACGAGGACGGCGTCCGCGTCTCCAAGGCCAACTCCGACCTCGACCTGGCCGTGGACATGCTCCTCCAGTCGGCCCGGCTGGATCGCGTCGTGCTCGTGTCCGGCGACGGCGACTTCGTGCAGGTGGTGCGGGCGCTGCAGAACAACGGCTGCCGGGTCGAGCTCGTCGCCTTCCAGAGCGTCAGCTACGACCTACGGTGCGAGGCCGACCTGTTCGTGTCCGGGTTCCTGATCCCGGGCCTGCTGCCACAGCCGGCGCCGGAGGGCCGCGACCGCCGGCCGCGGTGGGGCGAACTCGGGTCGCGGGTTCGCGGCACCTGCCGGCACTACAACGCCGAGCGGGGATTCGGGTTTCTGCGGTACATGGTCAGCACCGACAACCTGACGGCCGGCGACCCGTCCGCCCCCGACTCGCCGTACCGCGACGCCTTCTTCCACTTCTCGGCGATGCCGGCCGGGTTGGACCGCGGCCAGCTGCCCAACCGCGACATGATCTTCGAGTTCACCCTGGTGCCGAGCCAGCAGGACCCGGGCAAGATGGCGGCCAGCGACGTGGCGCTGGTGTACGACTACGCCGACCGCCGGATGCCGCTGCCGTCGGACCGCGACCGGGGCGAGTCGCGGGCGGCGGAGCGGGAGTCGCGGTCGCCGGTGCTGCTGGAGCGGTTCACACCGGGGCCGGCAGCGGAGCGGTACGACGAGGACGAGGGAGAGGAGGATGAGTGACTTTCTCCCCTCTCCCCAGGGGGGAGAGGGGCCGGGGGTGAGGGGCATGACTGTCGTGCGAGGGGGACACCAGTGCCCAAAGACCCGAAGTTAGTCGAGCTCGCTCACCAGCTCGGCGGGCTATGACACCCGCGGAGCAGATTCTTTGGCGGGAGCTGCGCGGCCGGCGGTTCCAATGTTGGAAGTTCCGCCGGCAGTACATCATCCCGCCATACATCGCCGACCTCTGCTGCCCCGAGATTCAATTGGTAATCGAATTGGATGGCGAGACACACATCGGGAAGGAAGAGGATGACCGCGAGCGGCAGGAAGCGATTGAGGCGATGGGAATCACTGTACTGCGGTTCTGGAATCCCGATGTGTACGAGGACAAGGAAGCAGTACTGGAGATGATCTTTCGGGTGTGCATGGCCCTGTCGGGACGAAAGTTGACACCGTGACTGCCTGCTCCCTCTCCCCTCCGGGGAGAGGGTTGGCGTGAGGGGTAAGGTGGCTTTGAAGAAGTCCGTACCCCTCACCCCCAGCCCCTCTCCCCAG
>DASXAN010001537.1:0-5361 GCA_036406755.1 Gemmataceae bacterium | reverse complement strand
GCGGCCACCAGCAGCAATGACGATGGCTCCGGGACGGGCATCAGGATGGCCAAGGTGTGGTAGCCCCCAGCGTCGATGGCCGAGAAGTAAAACCCGCTCGGGGCGAACACCTCGACCGGGCTGAGCGAACTCGTGGTGGTGCCGTTGCCGAACTCGCCGTTAGAATTGTCCCCCCAGGCGAACAGCCGGTGGTCGGCCGTCAGGGCCAGGCTGAACGCAGTGCCGGCACTGACCTGGATGACGTTCCCGGGCAGCCCAGGCACCAAGACGGGGGTGGCGCGGTCCGTGGTCGTCCCATCCCCGAGCTGGCCGTAAACATTCCTTCCCCAGGCGTAGACGGCCCCCAATATCATCGCGAGGCTGTGTACCTGATTAGAGCTAACGGCCGTCACTCCGCTCGATAGCCCGGACACCGGCACCGGCGTAGGATGGCTCACGGTCGTGCCGTCACCAAGTTCGCCGAGATTATTGTCCCCCCAGGCGTAGGCAGCCCCGTTCACAACCGCCAGGCTGTGATACCTCCCTCCGCTGACGGCCGTGACCCCACTCGTCAGCCCGGTCGTCACGACCGGGGTGGGGCGATTGGTTGTCGTCCCGTCCCCGAGTTCGCCGTCTGAGTTGTACCCCCAGGCGAAGGCCGTCCCGTGCATGACCGCCTGGCTGTGAAGCACGTTGGCGCTAACGGCCGTCACGCCGCCGGATAGCCCGGATACCGGCACCGGGGTGCGACGGTCTGTGGTCGTGCCGTCCCCGAGTTGGCCGGAGGAGTTGCTCCCCCAAGCGTAGGCCGCCCCGTTCACTATTGCCATGCTGTGCAGGAGCCCTCCGGCGCTGACAGCCGTCACCCCACTGGAGAGGCCGGACACTGGCACGGGGGTGTTGCGTTGCGTGTTCGTCCCATCTCCGAGTTGGCCGTCGATGTTGTCCCCCCAGGCGTAGGCGGCCCCGTTCACGAGCGCCAGGCTGTGATAGCTGCCCGCGCTGACGGCCGTTACGCCGCCGGGCAGCCCGATCACCGGCACCGGCGTAAGCCGGTTCGTAGTCGTGCCGTCCCCGAGCTCGCCGGTGGAGTTGTCCCCCCAGGCATAGACAACCTGGCCGCATGCCGACAGCGGCGTCGCAAGGCCGACGGCGGCCACGACGGCGAAACAATGGATGCGCATCAGGGCCGATCCTTGGAAAATCACCGGCCTCCGCTCGGACGCGGCGCCTTCGTGCCCGTCGGGTTCTTGCCGTCGGTCGTGCCGAATAGGTCCGCGGCCTCCGCCAGCAGGGTCCGGGTTTCCTCATCCGGCTTGCCAGCCTTTTCGATCTCGCCCCGGGCCGCCTCGTACTCCCGCCGCGCCCGGTCCCGGTCGCCGGCTTGCCAGCGGGCCATCGCCAGCAGCAGGCGGGCGAGCGGCTCCGTGCTGCCGACCCGGCCTGCGCGCTCCAGCGCCGCCACCGCCTCCGCCGGCCGGCCGGCGCGGTACTCGGCCAGCCCGAGCGTCTCCCAGTAGCCGAAGTTCTCCGGCGCCAGCCGGGTGTTTTCCCGAGCCAGATCCACCGCCCGCCCCGGGTCGCGATACTTCGGGTCGGGACACTCGGCCAGGAACTCCGCCGCCCCGTCCCTGATGTCCGGGTCGTTGCTCACCTGCAATGCCCGCTCCCACTCCTTCGCCGCGTCGGCTGATCGGCCGACGGCAAGGTCGATGTCCGCCCGCCGCTGGTGGACCCGGGCCAGGCACTTCTGGTGGTCGGAGACGCCGGGGAAGTCTCTGACCAGCCGCTCGGCGTGCCCCCGCGTCTCGTCATTGATCCGTTCGGCCTCGGGTAGCCGCCCGGACGTCGTCAGCAGGCTGGTCAGGTTGTTGAGCGCCTGGACCAGGTCCAGCCGGTAGTACGGCATGGCCGGGTTATCGGCGGCGAGCCGGTCCTTGATCTTGATCGACTCGCGGTACGCCGCCTCAGCCTCCCTCGGCCGGCCGGTGTCGTCGAAGACGTTGCCGAGGACGTTGTACGTCTGCGCGAGATTCTCTCGATATTGGGGGAAGTCGGGGTACTCCTCCGCCAGCCGGATTTGCGTGTCACGGGCTGCGCACAGGGCCTTCTCGGCCACAGGCTGTTGACCGGTCCGGCAGCAGACGACCCCCAGCGACATCCCCAGGAGGGCCAACTTCGCTCTGTAGTCGGCCTCCGCCGGGGCGCGCTTCACCGCGAGCTCGGCGTGACGAATGCCCCGCTCGAGCGCCTCCTGGGCGCGCTGGAACTGCTGCGCCCTGTACAGAGCCGCCGACAAGTCCTGAAGGGCCGCCGCCACGCCGATCTGCCGCCCCGGGTCGGCCGGCGCCTGAGCGGCCAGCTGCTCCTGAATGCCGATCGCCTTACGGTACGCCTCCTCGGCCGCCGCCGGCCCACTGGTCCTTTCGAGGGCGTGGCCGAGATTGCAGTAGCATATGGCGAGACTGGCCCGGTCCTCCGCCGCGGTGACGCCCCCACCGCCCAACTGTTCGAATGCGGCGATGGCCCGGCGGCACGTCTGTTCGGCCCCCGCGTTGTTGCCGACCCGGACGCGGACGTGGCCCAGGCTGGTCCAAACCGTCGCCAGCAGGGCCCGCGGCGCGACGGCGCCGGGGCGCTCGGCCGACAGGGCTTGCAGCACGTCCGCCCCCCGGCGGAGTGCCTGCTCGGCCCGGGCGTCGTCCCCGAACGCGGTCTGAATCTTGCCGACGCGAAGGTAACTCCGCGCCAGCTCCAGTCGTGCTGCCGGACTGGGATCGTCGGCGGCCGTTTCCTCGTGGTAGTAGGCGAGTGCTTTTTCGAGGAACTCGCGCTGAAGCGGCTGGAGGCGTGGCTGATTTGCCAACCACCTTTCGGCCACCTGGGTGTACATGTCGTCGATGGCGCGCTTGGCCCGCTGCCGCTCCTTCTCGGCGGTAGCGAGACTGGCCCGCGCCTGGCCCAGTGCGTCGCGGACCTCATCGCGCTGCCGAACGACGACTACCGTTATGCCGGCCAGGGCGACGGCACCGACGCCCAGCAGCGCCATGGCCGTCCGAACCGCCCCACGATGCCGGCGGGCTAGCTTGGCCAGCCGCTGGCCGACCGTCGGCGGCCGGGCGGCAATCGGCCGGTCAGCGAGGAACCGCCGCAGGTCGTCGGCCAACCCGCCGGCGGTGGCGTACCGTTCGGCCGGGTCCTTCGCCAAGCACTTCAGCGCGACCGTTTCCAGTTCTGCCGGGATCGCCTTGTCGAACCTTCGCGGCACCACCGGGTCAGCGAATGCCAGGTTGTGCAGGATCTCTTCCTTGTCATGCCCCGCGACGGCCGGGCGGCCACTGAGCAGTTCGTAGAGGGTGCAGCCGAGGCCGTATACGTCGGCCCGGTGGTCCACCAGGTTGTGTTTCGCCAGCGCCTGTTCCGGCGCCATGTACCGCAGCGTGCCGAACACGTCCCCGGACGCGGTCAGGCCGGCGTCCGGTCCGACCCGCGCCAGGCCGAAGTCGCCGACGTACACCTTGCCGTCAGCGTCCAGCAGCAGGTTCGCCGGCTTGACGTCCCGGTGGACGACACCGAGCTGGTGGGCGTGCTCCAGCGCGTCGGCCGCGTCAGCGACCATCTCGGCGGCCCACCGGTAGAGGGCGCGATCGCCCACCTTCGTGCTCCAGACGGCGATCGGCGCGGTCTCCGGCGCGCCGGGAGTGTCAGCGGGCGGCGGGAAACCCACCGTCGCATCCTCCGGCCGCTCGCCCTCCCGGCTCGCCCGCCGCCTGTCGGCGATCACCTCCGCCAGCGACGCCCCCTCGACCAGCTGCATGGCATAGTAGTGGACGCCGCGCTCGCAGCCGACGCCGTACACCGGGACGATGTGCTCGTGTCGCAGGCCGGCCGCCGCCCGCGCCTCATTCTTGAACCGCTGTAACTGCTTCGCGTCCATCGTCGCCGCGAACGGCAGCACCTTCAGCGCTACCCGCCGACCCAGCGACAACTGCTCCGCCTCGTACACAATGCCCATCCCGCCCCGACCCAGCTCGCGGATCAGCTGGTAGTCGCCCAGCGGCACGCCCGCCAACAGCAGGTCGGCCCCGTCCGCCGGGCCGTCGGCCGTGGACCGGCTCAGGGCGTCCCCGGCCGCGTGCACGAACTCCAGCCCGTCCAGGCACTTCGCCAGGGCGTCGGCCACGTCGGCGTGGCGTGCCAGGAACGCCGCCCGGTCGGGGTTGTTGCCGGCCCGCAGTAGCTCGGCGTAGTCTTCGGCGGCGGCGACGACTCGCGGGTCGTCCACACTCGAGGCGAGTCCAGTTCCGTTGGCGGCGGTGCGGCTCATGAGGCGTCCTCCAAGTGCTCCCGGAGCCGGGCCAAACCGCGGACCCACAGCTTTTTCACGCTGTCCAGCGTCCGGCCCAGGCGGCGGGCGATCTCCGGGAACGACAACTCCTCCAGATGCCGCAGGATGATAACCTCCCCGTATGCCGCCGGCAACGATTCGAGAGCGTCCGCCAGCGCCACGGCCTGCTCCCGCTTCTGTACCTTCTCGCTCGGCGAGCCGGACCGGGCCACCAGCCCCCGGTCCAGCGCCCGCGACGACCGGTCCAGCTCGTCGGCCATCTGCCGCTCCAGCCGCACGTCCCGCCCCCGCGTGCCGCGATAGTGGCGGACGAGGTTCGCGGCCGTCGTCGCCAGAATCCGCCGCAGCCAGCCGAGCAACTCCGCCTCCGTCGTGCCGCGGAACTGGGCGAAGTCCCGGTGCGCCCGCAGGAACGTCTCCTGCACCAGGTCGGCCGGGTCAGCTTTGCCCCGGAGCGTACGGCCGAGCTGCAACCGGGCCAGCAGGGTCAGGTAGTTGCGGTAGCCGTCCAGGAGCCGGCCGCGGGCGTCGGCGTCCCCGGCATGGGCGGCCCGGAGCACGTCGTCATCCAGCCCGGGCGACTCCATGAGGCCTCCCCTACCGCTCAAGACACGCTTGGCTCGCCGATCGTGCCGCGCCGGCGGGAGTTTTTCCACCATCTGGTGGCCGAAGTGTGAGAGCGCCATGTCATTTGGCGATGCAAATTGAAGCAGCAAAGCAATTTGCGACATCAAAGTGCCGAGATAGACGCAGGTCGCAAGCAACAATCCCGCGTCTGAACGGCGAGATGGTTCGACCGGATGATTCCGGAATCAGGAACCGGCCGTAACTGCTTGTGGAAATGGCAGAAAGGACGATCGTCCGGATGATTCCGGCCGTCTTGAGATGATTCTGAGGTGGGGTGGAGGAGTCCGACCGGAAGCAATTGCCGGCCATGCCATGGCGGCACCCGGTTGACGCCCAGGATGTGGGGGCGCGAAAAGACCCCGTTTCGCCGCGCGGCGCAGCCAAGCGATTGACTCGCTTGGCTGCGC
>DASXAN010001536.1:0-3532 GCA_036406755.1 Gemmataceae bacterium | reverse complement strand
CACCCCCCCCCCCACCCTACGGAAGAAAGGGAGTCGCCATCGACCTGTTCGGCCCCGCCCGCAGCCACGTCGGCCGCGGTCACGCCCTGATCACACCCGACAGCTTCGTCCGCACGCCGCTGCCCGGCTGGGAACGGACCGACGGCGTCGTCCTGATCGCGCCGCGGATGGGGGCACGGTTCACGCAGTTCCTCGCGGAGATGCAACCCGGCGGGACGGCCGGGCCGTCCGTCCCCGGCGTCGAGCGGGTCGTGTACGTCCTTGATGGCACAATCACAGTGCTGCCACCGGGCGAGCCGGAGCGGTCGCTGACGGCCGGCGGCTTCGCCTTCGCCCCGCCCGGCATCGACCTGCGGCTGCGGGCCGACACCGCCTGCCGGCTCAACGTCTTCGAGAAGCGGTACGTTCCCCGGCCGGGCGTCGACGTGCCTGCCGCCATCGTCGGCCGCGAGCAGGACGTCGAGGGCCAGCCGTTCCTCGGTGACCCCGACGCCCGGCTACACGTGCTGCTGCCCGACGAGCCGGCGTTCGACCTGGCTGTGAATGTCTTCCGTTTTCGGCCCGGGGCGACGCTGCCGTTCGTCGAGGTCCACGTCATGGAACACGGCCTGCTCATGCTCGAAGGCCAAGGGGTGTACCGGCTCGGCGAGGCGTGGTACCCGGTGCGGGCCGGGGACGTGATCTGGATGGCCCCGTTCTGCCCGCAGTGGTTCGTGGCGATGGGCAAGACGCCGGCCGCGTACCTGTACTACAAGGACGTGAACCGCGACCCGCTCGGGGCCGACGCATGAGTGACTTGCCCGTGACGGTCGATGCCGACCGCGTATCGCGCGAGCTGGCGGAGCTGGCGACGTTCAGCGACGCCGAGCCGCCGGCCGTCACCCGCGTCCTGTACACCGACGCCGACCTGCGGGCGCGGGCGTTCCTCAAGCGGCTGAGCGCGGACGCCGGCCTGGCCGTCCGCGAGGACCCGATCGGCAACCTGTTCGCCCGCTGGGCCGGGTACGAGCCGGGCCTGCAGGCGATCGGCACCGGCTCGCACACGGACGCCATCCCGCACTCCGGCCGGTACGACGGCACGGTCGGCGTCCTCGGCGGACTGGCGGCCATCCGCGCGCTGCAAACCGCCGGTTACCGACCGCGGCGGTCGATCGAACTGCTGATGTTCACGAGCGAGGAGCCGACGCGGTTCGGCATCGGCTGCGTCGGCAGCCGCGGGCTATGCGGGGCACTCTCTCCCGAACGACTGGCCGACCTGCGGGACGACGAGGGCCGGCGGCTCGACGACGTTCGCCAGGCAGCTGGCTTCCACGGTGACCTCGCAGGCGTGCGGTTGCCGAAGGACTATTACGCCGCGTTCGTGGAGCTGCACATCGAGCAGGGGCCGATCCTGGAGCGCGAGGGAATTCCCATCGGCATCGTGACGGCGATCGCGGCCCCGGCGGCCCTGCGGGTGACGCTCGACGGCGAGGGCGGCCACGCCGGGGCGGTGCTCATGCCCGACCGGCGGGACGCCCTGTGTGCGGCCGCGGAGGTCGTCCTGGCGGTCGAGGCGGCGGCGAAGGCCACCGGCAGCCCGGATACGGTGGCGACAGCCGGCGTCTGCCGCGTCCACCCGGGGGCGATCAACAGTGTGCCGAGTCGGGCCCACCTGGAGATCGACGTCCGCGACGTGCGGCTGGAGCCGCGGGACCGGGCGGTGGGCGCGATCCGTGGCGCGGTCGAAGACGTGTCACGCCGCCGCGGCGTGCGGTCGGCGGTCGAGCTGCTGAACGCCGACCCGCCGGCGGCGATGGCGGAACCCGTCATGTCCGCGGCGGAGGCGGCATGCCAGCGGCTGGGGCTGGCGTCCAAGCGGATGGTCAGTCGGGCGTACCACGACTCGCTGTACATGGCCCGACTCTGCGACACGGGGATGATCTTCATCCCCTGCCGCGGCGGAGTCAGCCATCGGCCGGACGAGTACGCCTCGCCGGAGGCGATCGCCAACGGCGTCGCGGTGCTGGCAAACACTCTCGCGTCGTTGAGCACCGGCTGAGGCGTTCAGAACCGGCCGTCACGGACCTCGTCCTTGGTCAGCTGCCGCCGCAGCTTGACGACCGTTTCCGGCGAGACGGACTCGTTCTCCGGCAACGGCACGTCGCCCTTTTCCGCCCCCAGTTCCGCCACGCTCTTGAGGCCCGCCAGCTGCTTCGACCCGTCGAGGGCCGTGGCCCGATCGTCGTAGTAGTCGAACCAGGGCAGCCGGGCTTTGGCATATTCGGCGGCGGTCAACGGCGTGGCCGGTGGTTGCCGGCCGGTGATCTCCCGCCAGACCAGCGAGTTGGTGATGTGGACGAAGCAGCGGCGCTTCTGGCTGAGGTCCCAATCGTCGAGGCCGAACGGGTCGGCGTAGATTTCTTGCTTCATGCGGCCGCCGGGGGCCAAGCCCATGTCGAGCCCTCGTCGACCCAGGACGGCCCCGGGTGCCCCAACAGCGAATGTAGCCCGGGGATGCTCCTCTCGCTCCGGAAACCGCCGCTCGAACACATCCCGCTTCATCGGGTAGACGACGATTTGCAGGCTGCCGTGCTCGGCCCGACCGGTCAGCTGCTCCTCGGCCGTGTAGCCGGCCCCGAGTGGCATGGCTACGAACTGGCGGATCAGCCCCCTCTCCACGCAGAACCCGTCGAGCCACGGCTGTCCGGGCACGACCATGTAGTCCTGCGACCCGCCGGACAGGCCGTCTGCCCAGGCCTTGCCGGTGACGGCGTTGATCCTGCCGGCCGCCACCTTGACGGCGAACGGATAGGTCCCCGAACGGCTGATCCGACGGAGGGCCCGGAACGTCAGCCACACCGCCTCGGACTGGTACATCGGCAACATCACACCGCCGCGCTGCAGCCACGCCGCAGGCACCCGGCTGGCGTGGTCGTCCACGTGGCAGACGGGGAAGAACCCGAACCCCGGCGGCAGCGGGTAAGTCTTGCCGTCGTCGGGGATGCGGAAGGTCCGCTGGAAACCGATCTCTAGCTTGGCCTCCGGATGCACGTCGGGAAACGAGAATTGTAGCCGGTCGTTCCAGAGCTCGATCATGACGGCTCCCTCTTACCAGTTCCCGTCGCGGACCTCGCGCACCAGACGCAGCACCGCGTGGTCGGGCATGTTCTTGAGTTGGCGGATGAGCTGGGCGAACAATACCGGCCGCTTGCGGATGATCGCCTGCAACTCCTTGGACACCTTGCCGGCCAGGGCGAGCAGCACGTCCGGGTCTTCGTCCAATTCCTTGGCCAGGGCGAGGATGGTTTCTTCCGACGGTGGCGGCTGCTCGCCCCGCTCGATCTTGCTCAGGTACGACGGCTCGACGCCGATGCTGGCCGCCACCCGCCGGAGCGAAAAGCCCGGGCCGGCGGCCCGCTTCTCCTCGCGGCGCTGGCGGATGTACTCGCCGAAGCTCATATGTGTAGTATATACTACACGCTACACAAGTCAATGGTTTTGACGGCCGGCGGGAGGGCGAGGCTCCTGCCGAGCCGGGAGCGCTCGCGGCTCG
>DASXAN010001535.1:0-7032 GCA_036406755.1 Gemmataceae bacterium | reverse complement strand
GCCCGCTCGGCGATGCGAGCCGCCCGATCCGGCCCGCCCGCCGAATCGGCCTCGCCGAGCAGGTGCAGCGCCTGGGCGTAGTTCGGCTTCACCGCCGTCGGAGCGAGGTCACGGAGCAGCCCCAGCCGCTTGGAGTCGGCGACGACGGCGACGTGAGGGTGCTTGGCTCGCAGGGCCGTCAGCGTGCCAACGACCGCCGGCGTCAGCACGCCGTAGCCGTAGTCGGACACGAGCACCGCGTCACCCGTCGGGAACAGGCTCCGCAGCCGGCCGATCAGCGCCCGCTCGCACCCGGCCGGCAGCGGACGGGTATCCCCCTGGTCGTAGCGGACGAGCAGGTGCCCGTCGGCGGCGACGCGGGTCTTGGCCAATGTCCGCCGGCCGCGGCAGGTCTGGAGGTCAGCGGCGACCCCGGCCCGTTCGACCGCCGCCCGTAGGGCCGCGGCCTCGGCGTCATCGCCCACCGCGGCGAGCAGGCAGACGTCGGCCCCGAGGGCGGCGGCGTTCGCGGCGGCGTTCGCGGCCCCTCCGGGGGCGTCCCGCTGGCCGGCCAGGGCCACCACCGGCACCGGCGCCTCCGGGCACACCCGCCCGCACCGCCCGTCGAGGCGGCGGTCGAGCATCGCATCTCCGAGGACGACGACCCGCAGACGGGGGAATGCGTCGATCAACGGCGTGAGGTTCTGGGTCACTGGTCCGTTCCTTTGCCGCTTGCAGCTATGCGCGAGACTCTGCCCGCATGGCCGCAAGCGGCAGAAGTCAAAATCACCCGCGCCGCCGCCGCCAGGTCCGGAACCATCGCGTCCGGCTCGCGGTCCGGCGACCGCACCCACTCCGTCTCGTGGCCGTTGTCCAACAACACCGTCCGACACCCGGCCGCCCGGCCCGCCTGCACGTCGTCGAGGATGTGGCCGACCATCCACGCTCGCCCCAGGTCCAGGCCCAGCTCGGCGGCCGCCCGCCGTAGCAGGCCAGGGGCAGGTTTGCGGCAGTCGCACGGCCGGGCGTACTCGGCGACCATGCCATTCGGGTGGTGCGGGCAGTAGTAGAATCCGGCCAGCGGCACACCGATCTCCTTCAATAACTCGCGCAACCGGTCCTCGACGCCCCGCAGTGCCGCCTCCGGGAACAGCCCGCGAGCGACGCCCGACTGGTTTGACACGACGACCAGCCGGTAACCCGCCGCGTGGAGGGCGGCCAGCCCATCCGCGGCCCCCGGTCCGAGGCGGACGCGAGCCGGGTCCACGTTGTACGGCACGTCCTCGACCAGCGTGCCGTCCTTGTCGAGGAACACGGCTAGGTCAGCCACCGCGGCTTCTCCCGGCGGCCGGTAGCCGCCGCACCCGGGCCGCCCGCCGCCCGGTCAGCACTTCTTCGTACACGGCCTCGACCGCCTCGCACACTCTCGCCCAGGTGTACCGGGCGACCGCGCGCCGCCGGGCCCGCCGGCCGAACGCCCGCAAGAGTGCCGGGTTGGCGAACAACCGGGCCAGCCGGTCGGCCACCGCGGCCGGGTCCTTCGGCGGCACGAGGAACCCCGTCTCACCGTCCACCACGGTTGCCTTGATGCCGCCGACCGCCGCCCCGACGACGGGCCGGCCGCACGCCATCGCCTCAACCGGAGTAATGCCGAACGGCTCGTACCACGGGGTGGTCACGAACACGTCGGCGGCGGCGTAGTACAGCCGTAGCTCCGGCCGGCCGCGAGCACCCACGAACGCCACCGCGTCCGCCACGCCCTCCTCGGCGGCGATGTGCTTCAGCCGGCCGATCTCCGGCGTCACGGCCGGGTCCGGGTCCCGCGACTCGCCGCCGACAACCAACAGCCGGGCGGCAACGCCATGCTCCCGCCGCAGCCGGGCGACGCCGCGGATCACCGTGTCCACGCCCTTGCGCGGCACCATCCGTCCCAGTTGCAGCACGATCCGATCGTCCGGGTCCAGGCCGAGCAGCTGGCGAGCCGCGTGCTTGTCCGTCGGCCAGAACTCGGCCGGGTCGAACCCGCACGGCGCCGGCCGCAACTTCGCCGGGTCGGCGGCGTACAGCACCTCCAGGTCGGCGGCGTCCTGGGGGCACTCGGCGATGATCCGGTCGGCCTCGCGGACGACCCGGTCCTCGATCGCCAGCCGCTCCTCGGGGAAGGCGTCGGCCCCGCCCTGGTGCCGCCGCCGCACCCGGCCCAGCGCGTGGAACGTCACCACCACCGGCAGCCCGAGCCGCCGCTTCACGTCGCAGGCGACCAGGGCCGACATGAAGAAGTTGGCGTGAATCAGGTCGTACCCGCGGCCCGGCCGGCAGGCGGCCAGCACGTAGTCGGCGAACGCGGGCATGTACGGCAACAGCCGCTCCTTCGGCACCCGCTCCGGCGGCCCGGCCGGGACGTGGACGACCCACGCCCCGTCGGCGATCCGCACCCGCTCCGCCAATGCGGGACCGTCCCGGCGGGTGAACACGTCCACGTCGTGCCCCTGGGCGGCCAGGTGCCGGGCCAGCCAGGCGACGTACACGTTCTGCCCGCCGCCGTCGGCCCCGCCGAGGGCTGCCAGCGGCGACGCGTGTTCGCTGATCAGCGCGATCCGGCGCATTGCGGCTCCTCGTGAGTCGTGGACAGTGAGCCCGCCGCGCCAGCGAGGGATGAGAGTGCTTCCCTTGCTGGCGCGGCGGACTCAGAACGCTGCACCCCGGTCACATCCGCGAACGTCCGCTCCCAATCGCGGGCGAACCGGTGGATGTTGAACCGCTCGTTGGCCGCGTCGCGGGCGTTCTCGCCCAGGCGGCGGGCCTCGGCGGGGTCGCGCAACAGCAGCCGCATTGCCTCGACCAGCTTGCCCGCATCGGTGTCGATGAACCCGCTCTCGCCGTTGCGGACCACCGTCACTAGCTCCGTCGCCGCGACGCCGACGACCGGCAGGCCGAGCATCATCGCCTCAATGAGCGCCAGCCCCAGGCTGGTGAACCGGATCGGGTGGAAGAAGAACCGGTACCGGGTCATGAACGCCGGCAGGTCCGGCGGGAACACCTCGCCCAGCCCGCCGAGCGACTCGGCGTCCATGCCGACCAAGTCGAGCGGCACGTCCCGGCGGGCTTGCTCGAAGACGTCCGCCCCGAGCCGCCGGCCCCGCTGCCGCAGGTGGTTGACGACGACCAGCCCCCGCGCCAGTTCACCGGAGTAGGCCAGCCCGTCCGGGACGGCGACGCCGTGATCGATGACCCGGGTCGGCGTGCGGCCGTTGTCCCAGAACAGGGCGTTGAACGGGGTGACGTGGACGAGCAGCCCGCCGGGGTCATCGAACCAGTGGCGGGCCGCGGTCGGGTCGCCCGGCGGGGTGTCGTGCTCCAGGTAGATGCGGGGCAGCCGCCGCTGGGCCGCCGACAGAATGTCGACCTGATCGATCTCGTAGTTCCGCCGGCACTGGAACAGGACGCAGTCGAACTCCAGGCCGCGGACGGCCTCGGCCGGCACGTCGTGGACGTTGGGGCCGAACGGGAAGGTGGTGCCGCGGCCGCCGTAGCCGGGGACACCGTCGGGTCGGGTCGGTAGGTAGAAGTCGGCGTCGGCGTGAGAGAGGTAGAGCAGGTAGTTGCCGTGGACGTGCCAGGTGAGGACGCGCGGGCGGGGCATGGCGGGTCGGCCTCCTTCCGGCCCGCCCGGGTGACGGCGGGCCAACTACGGTTCGGGCGGGCGGCCGAGCAGGTCGGCCGCCTCGCGGATTACGGCGTCTACCGAGACGCCGGCGTCGTCACATAGCACGCGGTGCCGATCCTCATCGGCTGGCGCCCATCGGGCCGGGTTGTCCCCGGTGGACAGCACGACGCTCGGCACCCCCAGGGCGGCCGCCAGGTGCGACACGCCGGTGTCGTTGCACACCAGCAGCCGCGCCCCCTCCAGCAGTGCCGCCGCCGCCCCGAGGTCGGTTCGGCCGGCCAGCTCCACCGCTGGCAGATCGAGCCGTCCGGCCACGGCTCGCGTCAGCTCAGCCTCCGCGGCCGTGCCGGTCAACACGACCGTCAGCCCGCGGTCGGCCAGCCACTTCGCCACGGCCGCGAACCGGTCCGCCGGCCACCGCCGTTCCGGCACGCTCGCCCCCGGGTGCACGCAGGCGTACCGGCCCGGCACGAGATCGCCGGCCGCGGCGCGCAGCCGCTCGCGGTCCTGGTCCCAGACGGGGAACTCCAGGTGCTCGCCTTGCGGCGGGGTCCCCAGGAACTCGGCCAGGGCCAGCAGGCGGCGGACCTCCGTGCCGTGCTCCGGCCACGGGAGGAACCGCGGCGGGTCGGGGACGTAGTCGCCCGGCCCGTAGAAGCCGGCACAGGCGCGGGCCCCGAACAGCGCCACGAGCGGGTTCACGATGGACCCGCTGCCGTGGAGCTGGATGGCCAGGTCGTAGTGGTCGGCCTGCACGGCCGAGAGAAAGGCGGGGAATCGACCGACGTCCGCCGGCCGCTCCGGCAACCCGGGGAACCCGGGGAACTCGACGAACTGGTCGAGCAGGTGCCGGAAGCGGTCGGCGAAGGTCGCCGCCCAGGGAAGGCCGATCAAGGTGATCGCGGCCTCCGGCCAAGCCGCCCGCAGCGCCCGCAGGGCGGGCACCGCGCACAAGAGGTCGCCAACCTTGAGCGCCCTCAGGACGGCAACGCGACGGGGGGGAGGCTCCGGGCCGGGTCGGTCTGGCGGGGGTGAATCCATCCGAGCCAACACAGCGGCGAGCGGGTCGGTCGTCGCGCCGGGGCCGCCCGGTTCCGACGGGCGGCCGCCGTGCGGTGCGGTGAGCAACGTCCGTACCAAGGCGGCGGTGAGCCGCGGCCCCGGGGCGGTGGGACGCCCGGCGCTCCGCCCCAAGCGGCGTGCGAGTGCGCGGTTAGGCGGTGTCACTCAAACTTCTTTCAAGTGTGTTGATGATTGGAAGAAGCACTGCTTGCGCAGGGCGCACCGGCGGGGGTGCGGCGAGGAAGGTGCCATTCGTGTGATACGTGATTCCCAGTGCCCGCGGGGCAAAGCAGGCGTCACAGCCGGTTGACATGGCCCCGAAACGCGGGATGATGACTCGAAGCACTCCATCCTTGATCCGCCGTCGCACAGCTGTGCGCCGCCGAGTACGGTAACCGCCGTGTTCCTTCGCCGGACTCTCGCCGCCTGTGTGATCATCTTCTGGCCGGTCGGCGCGACTCCGCGCGCCGAAGGGGCCGTCGTCGTGGTGGCCAACCGGACCGCCGCCGAAGTCCGGTTCGTCCTGACGCCGGCCCGCGGAGAGCCCCGCCCGTACGCAGTCGCCTCCGGCGATCTCGCCGCCATTGCTGTGACCCGGGCCGCCGAGATCGGCTTCGACGCCGGGCCGGCCGCCCGCGCCGCGGACCGCCAGCGGCGCTACCGGGTGGAACCGAACTCGGCCTACTACTTCGCCGACCTGCCGGGCGGGTTGGACTTGAAGGAGATCGGCCTGGCCGCCGGCCGCGACGACCGCAACCGGCCCGACGAACCCCAAGCACCGGCTGTCGAAGCGGGTCAGCCGCCGCCGCGCGTGCTGACGGTCAAGATCCTGGTCGATCAGAAAGAGGTCGCCGTCCGGCAGGCGTGGGAGAAGCGGCTCCGCGGCCGGATTGACGCCGCATCGAAGGTGCTCGACCACGTCTGCGGGGTGACGCTGAAAGTCCTCGCCGTCGAGGAGTGGCGGTCCGACGAAGCGGCGACCGACGTGCCCGGGCTGCTGGCCGACTTCGAGCGGCGGGTGCCGGCCCACCCGGCCCGGCTGGCGATCGGCTTCACCAGCCAGCGGGTCGCCGACGCCGGGGACAGGCGGATCGGTGCGACCCGCACGGCCCTGCACGACCACATCCTGCTGCGGGAGTGGCGGCCGCCGACCGAGGGCGGCCGGATCGACGTGCTGCTGCACGAGCTCGGCCACTACCTGGGGGCCGCCCACAGCCCGGAGGCGGACTCGGTCATGCGGCCCCGCCTGGGCGACGAGCCGCAGGCCCGCGGCAACGCGCGCAGCGGGTTCGACCCGGTCAACGCGCTGGTCATGAACCTGGTGGCCGAGGAGGTGTTCGACCGCGGGATCACGCGGCTCGGCGCCGTCGGCCCCGCGACCCGGTTCCGCCTCCGCGAGATTTACGGCGAACTGGCCCGCGCCGCGCCGGACGACCCGACGCCCGCGCAGTACCTGCGGCTACTGGACGGGCCGCCCGCCCGCTAGGCGGTGCGGTGGCCGCGGCCGGCTTGCGGCGGCGGTCCGTCTCGGGCGGCAGGTGCTGCCGCGCCACCCGCTCCGCCTCGCCCTCGGTCGCGATCCCGGTCTGGACGAGGAGGTAGTTCCGCCGGAACTCGGCCGGCATCGCGTCCCATTCCGCCTGCGCGCAGACCACCGCCAACCGCCGGCCCCGCACGTGGACCGACGACTCGTACACGACCCAGCCGGCCGCGCGCTTGTGCTTCATGGCCCCTCGGTAGTTCCCAGGGTCTGGACACTCTATTCTACGCCGCTCGACCAGTGCCCCCCGCGGACCAGCGGTGTTACCGGGCCGTTGCGCCCCGCGGCGGTGGGCGCGGTTAAGATCGAGACAGTTACGGCCGTGCTGTCGGCCGGGCCGTCTGACCAAGGAGTCCCGCCGTGAACCGCGTCGCGCTGACCCTCGGCCTCGTCGTGTGCTTGTCGTCCGTCGGCGCCGCCGCCGACCCGCCCGCCAACCCCGCCATCGACATGGACACCTACCTCCGCCTGTCGCAGGAGGCGGCCCGGCACCGGGCGACCCGGCGGCTGTCCGAGGCCGACTTCCTCCGCCTGAGCCGCGAGCCGGGCACGATCGTCCTCGACGCCCGCAGCCGGCAGAAGTATGACCTGTTGCACGTCGAGGGGGCGGTCAACCTGAGCTTCCCGGACATTACCGTCGAGAGCCTGAAGCGCGTGCTGCCGGACAAGTCGGCCCGCATCCTCATCTACTGCAACAACAACTTCCGCAATGCCGAGGAAGCGTTCCCGTCGAAGGCCCCGCGGGCGTCGCTCAATCTCTCCACCTACATCGCCCTGTACTCGT
>DASXAN010001534.1:0-3815 GCA_036406755.1 Gemmataceae bacterium | reverse complement strand
CAGGGCGGCGCGTGCCCACGTCGGACGACTGGCCGCGGCCGTCATCGCCCCCGCCCGTTGCCGTTAGAGACTCCCCCCCATTTCATCTACCATCGGACCGCGGCGCGGGTGACTTTGGCGATAATGCCGCTTGCGGCTATGCGGGCGCGCATAGCCGCAAGCGGCAAAAGATGTGGAACCTGGGATGACCACCGATGACGTGATCGTCAGCGTCTCCGGCGTGCGGGGCGTCGTCGGCCGCGGGCTGACGCCGGACGTCGCCTGCCGGTTCGCCGCGGCCCTGGGGACGTACGCCAACGGCGGCCCGGTCGTGCTCAGCCGCGACAGCCGGCCGAGCGGCGAGATGCTCGCCAGCGCCGCCGCCGCCGGGCTGCTCAATGCCGGCTGCCGGGTCATCGACTGCGGCATTGCCCCGACGCCGACGTGCGGCGTTGCGGTGCGCAACTTCGCCGCCGCCGGCGGCCTGCAAATCACCGCCAGCCACAACCCGGCGCCGTGGAACGGGCTGAAGCTGTTCGGCCCGGACGGGGCCGTGCTGCCGGCCGCCGAGGGCGAGAAGGTCCGCGCGCTCTACGAGTCGGGCCGGTTCCGCGCCGCCATGTGGGACCAGGTCGGCACGCGGCAGGTGAACGCGACGCCGTTCCGCCCGCACCGCGACACGGTCCTGTACCTGCTCGACGCGGAGCGGCTCCGCGGCCGGGCGTTCGACGTGCTCTTGGACGCCAACGGCGGGGCCGGCGGCGACGCCGGGTTGGACCTGCTGCGGAGCCTCGGCTGCGCGGTGACGGCGGTCGGCTGCGACATGGACGGCCAGTTCGCCCACGAGCCGGAGCCGGTCCCGGCTCACCTCGGGGACGTGGCCCGAGCCGTCAAGGAGGCCGACGTGGCGGCCGGGTTCGTCCTCGACCCGGACGCCGACCGGCTGGCCCTGATCGACGAGGCCGGCGCCTGCCTGAGCGAGGAGCTGACGCTCGCCCTGGCCGTGCAGTACCGGCTCGGCCAGGACCGCGGCCCGGTGGTCGTGAACATGTCCACGTCCCGCGTTGTGCAGGACGTCTGCGACCGGTTCGGCGTGCCGTTCCACCGCTCGGCCGTCGGCGAGGCGAACGTGGTGGCGCGAATGCGCGAGGTCGGGGCGCTGATCGGCGGCGAGGGCAACGGCGGGGTGATCGACCCGCGGGTCGGCTGGGTCCGCGACCCGTTCGTCGGCATGGGGCTGATCCTGAGCCTGATGGCCGAGACGGGAGAATCGCTCTCGCAACTGGCGGCCGCCCTGCCGGGCTACACGATCGTCAAGGACAAGTACGAGCTGCCGCGGGAGCGGTTGCCGGCCGCCTACGCCGCGCTGCGGGCCCGTTGGCCGGACGCGGCGGCGAATGACGTTGACGGATTGCGGCTGGACTGGTCGGACCGGTGGCTGCACGTCCGCGGCAGCAACACGGAGCCGGTGGTGCGGGTGATCGCGGAGGCCCCGACCGCCGCCGCCGCCCGCGAATTGTGCGACCAAGCGGGGAAAGAAGTGAAGAAGAACTAACCACAGATGCACACAGATACACAGATGAAGAAAAGAAGTGATCTTCTTTTCTTCATCTGTGTATCTGTGTGCATCTGTGGTTAGTTCTTTCTTCTTATCCGACGTACACGCCGCCGAGGAAGCTCGGGTCGAACCCCGTCGTAGCGCGGACCGTGGCCAGCGTTCCGCCCTGGATCACCTTCAACTCCGGCCCCGCCGACGACCGGCCGCCCAGGACCAGGTCAGTCGCGCCATTCACGTCGGCCGTGGCCACGCTCACCCCGCCGGTGTACGTGCCGGCGAACGCGAAGAAGCTGTCCAGCACGCGGTTGTCGGCCCCGCTGAACACCTTCACGTGCGGCCCGCCGCCGGCCCCCGCCCCGGTGATGATGTCCGCCTTGCCGTCGCCGTTGGTGTCGCCGACGGCCACGCTCACCCCGCCGTCGAACGTCGGGTCGTAGGCGAAGAACGACCGGAACTCGGACAGCGACCGGCCGTCGAACGCCTTGACGTGCGGCCCGCCGCGGGACGCCGCGGCGGTGACGAGGTCCGCCCGGCCGTCGCCGGTGACGTCGCCGGCGGCCACGTTCACCCCGCCGGTGAAGCCGACCGTGTAGGCGAAGAAGCTCGCCAGCAGGTGGTTGTCCGCGCCGCTGAAGATCTCGACGTGCGGGCCGCCGCCGGGGCCGGCGCCGGTGATGACGTCGCCCTTGCCGTCGCCGTTGATGTCGCCCACCGCGACGCTGACGCCGCCGGTGAACGTCGGCGAGTAGGCGAAGAAGTCGCGGAGCAGCGCCCCGGTCTTGCCGTCGTACACCTGCACCCGCGGGCCGCCGCCGGCCCCGGCCGCCACCACCAGGTCGTCGTACCCGTCGCCGTTCACGTCGCCGGTGGCCACGTGCAGCCCGCCGGCGAACCCGCCGAACGGCCGGGCGGTGAACACCTGCCGGCCGGTGGCGGCGTCGATGGCGATCGCCTCCGCCGGCATGCCGGGGCGGGACCCGACCGCGTACAGGTGCTGGGCGGGCTGGATCGTCACCGGGGCCGGGGTCGGCGTCGGGGCCGGCGTCGGGGTCGGGTTGGCGACCGGCGTCTGGCCGCCGCCGCCGGCGTTCGTCGCCCCGGGGGCCGGGCTGCCGAACTCCTCGGTGAAGTACAGCGTGCCGTTGGCGCTGGCCTTCACGCTGATGCCGACCTGGGTGAACATCGACTGGAGGATGTTCGCCCGGTGGCCGGGCGAGTTCATCCAGGCGTTCATCACGGCGGCCGCCGAGCTGTACCCGTAGGCGATGTTCTCGCCCAGGGCCGAGTACTGGTAGCCGGCGTAGTCGGCCCGGTCCTTGAGCGTCGGCTCGGGCGACCCGGGGAGCGTGTGCGACATGTTGCCCAGCGCCGCCATGTTGGTCGACTGCACCTGGGCCGCGTACGTGAGCTGCGGGCTGACGCTCAGCGGCGGCAGGCCGTTCGCCGCCCGCTGCTGGTTGACCATCGCCAGGATCTGCTGCTCCATCGTGCCGAGCGTGCCGGTCCGGGCCGGGGTGCCCTGGATCGCGGTGCCGCCGGTGAGGGAGTTGCCGCCGCCGCCGCCGTAGATCGTGGTCGAGCCGCTGCCGGCGCGGAGCACGTCGTTGCCGCTGCCGCCGTAGATTTCGGTGGCCCCGCCGCCGCCGGTAATGGCGTCGTTGCCGTCGCCGCCGAAGATCAAGGTCGGGGCGGTGACCTCGTTGCCGACGGTGATGACGTCGTTGCCGTCGCCGCCGGAGACGGTGATGGCCCGGACGGACGAGACGGCGAACGTCTGGGCGACGCCGGCGATGGTGTACCGGCCGTTGACGGCGTGCAGGACGATCTGGTCGCCGGCCCCGTCGGCGAAGACGTCGAGCTGGCCGTTGACCAGCGACGCGGTGACGGCGGGGACGGTGCGGTCTTCGAGGCGGAGCAGGTCAAGCCGCGTGCGCGGCGAACCCGGGGTGCGAGTACGCATGGTGCGAGTCGATGTGTCTTGGGGGCCGTCGGACTCAGAAGAGGGGGGCGAGTCGTCTGGCGGCGGTCACAACGGGAACATCGAACCCTAGGCCGCGGATGCGGGCCGGTCAACCCGACCGGACGGCGAAACCGCTACATCCCGACCGAAAAATGTGAGCCGATGATGATCCGTCCTGGCGGGTCGGGGAAAATTTGGGAATCCGTCGCGGCCGGTGGCGGGCCGCGGACGCCGACGGTGTTCCTACCCGTGGACCGGCTGCGCCGACGACGAAACCGGTCTCATTTTCGCGCCTGAATTGTTCGGCAGGATTTCATT
>DASXAN010001533.1:0-3234 GCA_036406755.1 Gemmataceae bacterium | reverse complement strand
GGAGGCGTTCCGCGACGGGCTGGCCCCGATCCCGTCGCGGTTGGCCCTGGCCGCGGTCCACAACTACCTCTGCCACCAGGGGCTGCGGGAGCGGTGCAGCCTGGTGGTGCAGGCCGGCGACGTGCAGGAGGGGCACGACATCACCTGCCTCGTCGCGTTCGGGGCCGACGCCGTCCACCCGTACCTGATCATCCGCATGGTCCGGGACGGTCTGACGACCAAGGACCCGGACACCAAACAGGAGTGGTCGCTGACCGGGCGGGAGTGCCTGGAGAACGTGACGGCGGCCGTCGAGGACAGCCTGAAGAAGATCATCTCCAAGATGGGCATCACGACCATCGAGGGGTACCGCGGGGCCAAGCTGTTCGAGGCCGTCGGCCTGGGGCCGGAGCTGATGGAGTTCCTCGGCGACTGCCCCAGCCGGATCGGCGGGGCGGGGTTGGCCGAGCTGGTCGAGGACGCGCAGTGGCGGCTGGCCCAGGCGGAGAAGATGACCGTCCTGGGCCGCAACCGCGACTACCACGCCTTTAACGCCAAGGTCCGCATGGCCCTGCGCAAGGCTGCCACGGCGGCGAGCCGGGAGCCAGAGCCGCCCCCGCCGGCCGACGACGCCGGCGAGGACGCCTACGCGCGCAAGCTGGCCGAGAACATCGAGGCGGTCGAGGCCGCCAAGTCCGAGGCCGACGACACCACCCAGCTCGGCGTCCTGTCCAAGGAGTACCTCGACTTCTCGACCCTGGTCAACGCCCGCACGCCGACGGTGCTCCGGGACCTGTTCCTGGTAAAGAAGGCGGCCGAGCCGGCCGCGCTCGCCGAAGTGCAGGAGGCGCTGGACCTCGTCCGCAAGCACTTCCACGGGGCGGCGATGAGCCACGGGGCGCTGACCCGCGACAGCCACCAGACGATCGCCGCCGCGTTCAACGACCTGGGCGGCCTGTCCAACAGCGGCGAGGGCGGCGAGGCCCGCACCCGCAACGACGTGCCCGAGGCCGCGTGGGGGCCGTTCTGGGAGGCGGTGATCGCCGAACGGAAGGAGCATCCAGAGCTGTGCATCGACGGCGACCCGCGACGGAGCCGGCTCCGCAGCCGCATCCGCCAGGTGGCCAGCGGCCGGTTCGGCGTGGACGCCGAGTACCTGATGAACGCCGACGAGCTGCAGATCAAGATGGCCCAGGGGGCCAAGCCCGGCGAGGGCGGGCAGCTCATGGGCAAGAAGGTGACCAAGGAGATCGCCGAGATCCGCTACGGCCGGCCGGGCACCGACCTCATCAGCCCGCCGCCGCACCACGACATCTACTCGATCGAGGACCTGGCCCAGCTGATCCACGACCTGAAGGCGGTCAAGCCGGGCGTGCCGGTGTCGGTGAAGCTCGTCGCCGTCGAGAACGTCGGCACGATCGCCGTCGGCGTGGCCAAGGCCGGGGCCGACGTGATCGAGATGGACGGCATCGACGGCGGCACCGGGGCGGCGATGGCCAGCTCGAAGGAGCACGCCGGCCTGCCGACCGAGATGGGGTTGGCCGAGGCCCACCAGGCGCTGGTCTTGAACGGGCTGCGGAAGTCGGTCAAGCTGCGGGCGGCCGGCGGCATTAAGAACGGCCACGACGTCGTCAAGTACGCTTTGCTCGGGGCGGACGAGTTCAGCTTCGGCCAGGCGCTGATGGTGTCGGTCGGGTGCATCGTCTGCAAGTCCTGCCACATCCCGAACTGCCCGACCGGCATCACCGGCACGCAGGGCGAGTACAAGGGCACGCCGGAGCACACCAAGGCGTACCTCGTGAGCGTGGCCGACGAGGTGCGACAGCTCTTGAGTCAGCTCGGGGCCCGGCACCTGTCGGAGGTCGTCGGCCGCAGCGACCTGCTGGTGAAGGCCCCGAACCTGGCCGGCCGGGCGAAGCTGGTGGACGTGTCGAAGTTCCTGCACCCGGAGATGGCCCTGGCCCGGCTCGGGGAGTTCCCGGTGCCGCAGCTGCCGCCCGGGTCCGGCGGGGTGTGCGCCACCGGCCGGGGGTCGCTGAACGAGCGGATCGTCGAGGCGGCCCGGGACGCGGTCGAGACGTGCGCCAACGCCGACCTGATGTTCCGCATCAAGAACAGCGACCGCTCGGCCGGGGCGACGGTGGCCGGCATGATCGCCGCCCGCTACGGCCGGGAGGGGATGCCGCAGTCGAAGCGGATCAAGGTGCGGTTCGAGGGCGAGGCCGGGCAGAGCTTCGGGGCGTGGTGCGTCAACAGCCTCGACCTGGAGTTGCGGGGCTGGGCCCAGGACGGCGTCGCCAAGGGCATCTCCGGCGGCGTCGTGGCGGTAACGCTGGACTACGCGGCCAGCGACTACGGCGGGGAGCTGCAGAGCGTGGCCGGCAACAACGTGGCCTACGGGGCGACGGGCGGGCACGTGTTCGTCGGCGGCCGGGCCGGGCACCGGCTGGGCATCCGCAACAGCGGCTCGACGATCATGGCCGAGGCGGCCGGCAAGTACGCCTGCGAGTACATGACCCGCGGCCGGGTGCTGATCCTCGGGCCGGTGGAGAACGAGATCGGCTCGGGGATGACGGGCGGGGAGCTGTACGTGTACGACCCGAAGAACGAGGTGCCGGCGAAGTTGCACAGCCGCAGCGTGGCGGTGGTGGACACGCCGTACGTGGACTACGAGTGGATGCACCCGCTGATCGTGCAGTACCACGCCCGCACCGGCAGCCGGCAGGCGGAGTACGTGCTGAAGCACTGGGCGGAGATCCGGCGGGGCCGGCGGCTGCGGAAGGTGGTGCCGCTGGCGGTGGCCCGCAAGGCGGAGGACTTCGCCGCCAGCGGCACGAACGCGGGGTAGCGGCCACACCGAGTTGTCACGGACCGGGCCGGGGCGGGTACAATGGACCCGTTCCCGGCCCGATGCCGCTTGTGAGGTCGCCATGCCTAGCCCGTTCCCCGGCATGAATCCTTACCTCGAACACGAGGACGCCTGGCACAACTTCCACTACCTGTTTCCGTCGGCCGCGATGGCGGACTTGGACCGTGCGATCGGGCCGAATTACTACGTCAAGGCCGACGAAAATGTGTATGTCCACGAACTGCCCGCGGACGAAGGTCGGTTATTGGGCCGGCCCGATGTGTTCCTGGGCGAGGCCGGAGAAGTCGGCCAAGGAAGCGCCGCGGCGGCCGCCGTTGCCACCCCGGTCGGTGCTCAAGTCGTCACGATCCCGGCCGTGGACAGGGAGCGGGTCCCGTTCATCGAAA
>DASXAN010001532.1:0-4428 GCA_036406755.1 Gemmataceae bacterium | reverse complement strand
AAGCAGGCGGCCGCCACCGGCTACCCCTCCTCGCCTCAACAGGTCGAGCACATTCGCGTCAAGGACGACGACCTGAAGGCCCTGCGCGACCGGCCCGAGTTCCAGGAGTGGGCCAAGACGCTGAAGCCGGCGAAGGGCAAGTAATGGCCGACGAGCCGCGACCGTCGCGGGCCAGCGCCGCCCGGCTGAGCCTGTACCTGCGCTGTCTGGAAGGCTGGCGGCAAGACGGGCGCCGGACGGCGTCGAGCCGAGACCTCGCCGCCGCCCTGGGCCTGGGCGACGCCCAGGTGCGCAAGGACCTGGCGCACCTCGGCCGGCTGGGCCGCCGCGGCGTCGGCTACCGGGTGGCCGATCTCGCCGCGGGCATTCGATCGGCGCTGGGCATCGACCGCGACTGGCCGGCCGTGATGGTCGGGGCCGGGAACCTGGCCCGGGCCCTGCTCCGCTACCGTGGCTTCCCGGAGCGCGGCTTCCGGCTGGTGAGCCTGTTCGACGCCGACCCGCGGAAGGTGGGCCAGCGGATCGAAGGGCTGGACGTCTTTCCGATGACCGACCTGGCCCGGCGGGTGCGAGCCCTCGGGGCGGAACTCGGGATCGTGACGGTGCCGTGGGAGGCGGCGCAGGAGGTGGCGGAAGCCCTGGCGGCGTCCGGGATTCGCGGCGTGTTGAACTTCGCCCCGGCGGTGCTGCGGTTGCCCGCGGGGGTGGCGGTGGTTAATGTAGACCTGACGATCCAGCTCGAGCAACTGGCCTTCCAGGTGCAAGCGGGTCGGGACGGCTGAGTACCCGGTAGTGTAACGGTAGCACAAGAGATTTTGGTTCTCTTTGTCCTGGTTCGAATCCAGGCCGGGTAATTGAAGTTATCGGTCCGAAACACCGGGCGGAGCCGGTTCAGCAAGATCGCCGGTGACCATTCGCACTCCCACTTCTTTTGTATCCGTCCGGTGAACGACGTGGATTGGTGATCCGGCGTGGACCGGGCCCGAGCGGGCGTGATCTGTTGTCGATGGCGGGGCTGCAGGGCCGTAGGATGTTGACGTGGGACCGGGCGTGCGCGGCCCCGCCGTGCGGTACGCGGGCGGGTGGGCCGGCGGCCGGCAGGAGCGGGGAACGTACGTGACCTTGTACGCGGGCACCAGCGGCTATTCGTACAAGCCGTGGAAGGGCAAGTTTTACCCGAAGGATCTGCCGGACCGGCAGACGCTGGCGTACTACGGTGAACACTTCGATGCGGTGGAGATCAACAACACGTTCTATGGCCTGCCGACGCCGGCGGCGGTCCGGGGTTGGGCGAAGGACGTGGGCGGCGGATTCCGGTTCGCGCTGAAGGCCCCGCAGCAGATCACCCATCGGCAGCGGTTGCGGGACGCGGACGAGGCAGTGGCCCAGTTTCTCCGGGTGGCCGCGACGTTGGGCAAGCGACTCGGGCCGGTGTTGTTTCAGTTGCCGCCGAACTTCCCGAAGGACCTACCCCGGCTGCGGGCGTTCTTGCAGCCGCTGTCGCGGCGGCGACGGCGGGTCGGATTCGAGTTCCGCCACGCGTCGTGGTTCGACGACGAAGTCTTCGCGTTGCTGCGTGACCGTCGGGTCGCCTTGTGCATCGCCGATGACGAGAACGACTTGGCGGTTCCGGTAGTGGCGACGACGGATTGGGGTTACTTGCGGTTGCGGCGGCCCGCTTACAGTGACGCGGAGTTGGCCACCTGGGCGGAGCGGGTGCGGGGGCAAAGCTGGCAGGATGCGTTCGTCTTCTTCAAGCACGAGGACACGGCCACCGGACCACGGCTGGCCCGGCGCTTTCTCGAACTGGCGGGCGGGTCCTGACGCTGCCAACTCAAGCCGGGTCGGCGGCCGGAGTGACCCGCGCCCGTTGTGCCTCGGCCCAGGTTTGCGGGGCGAACTCCGGTAGCTGCTCGGCCGGCAGACCGGGAAGCCGGGCCAGCACGTCTTGCAGGTAGGCGAACGGGTCGACCCGGTGCCGCTTGCACGTCTGCGCCAGCGTGTACAGCACCGCGGCCGTCCGGCCGCCGGCGTCACTGCCCGCGAAGAGCCAATTCTTTCGTCCAATGGCGACGGCCCGGAGCGCCCGCTCGGACGCGTTGTTGTCGATGTTCAGGAAGCCGTGCTCGGTGAACCGCCTCAGGGCCTGCCAGTGCCGTTGGGCGTACGCGATCGCCTGGCCCATCGGACTCTTGGGCAGCACGACCTTCGCTTGCGCCTCCAGCCAGGTCGCGAACGCGTCCAAGAGCGGCACCGTCTGCTCCTGACGCAGCCGGCGACGCACGGCGTCGGCCGCGTCGCCCTCCAGGCGATCGCGTTCGATCGTTTCGGCGGCTTGCCTCTCCACGACATAGAACGCCCCAATGCGGGCGATCGCTTCGGCCGATCGGGCGGCGTCGGTGTCGCGGGCCTCGTGAAAGTGGCGACGCCCGTGCGCCCAGCACGCCACCTCGGTGATCGAGCCGGGCACGTAGAGGCCGTCGAACACGTTGGCCGCGTCCGCCTGCAGGAAGCCACGATAGCCCTTCAGGATCGCCGCCGGCCCGTCGCGGGCCTTCGTCGCCGTGTAGTCGTAGACGGTGTGCGGGTGGTCGCGGTCGCCCAGGTAGGCCCACAGCCGGCCGGACTCGGTCTTGGCCTGGCCGGGTTCCTGGACCGGCACCCGCGTCTCGTCGGTCTGCACCACCCGCGACTTCAGCACCTCGCTGACCATCCACGCATAGAGGGGAGTGAGCAGGTCCGCAGCGGCGGCCATCCAGTCGCACAACGTCGACCGGGACAGTTCGACGCCCTGCCGGGCCAGCATCGCCTCCTGGCGGTGCAGCGGCAGATGATCGGCGTACTTGGAGGTGATCACGTGGGCCAACAGGCCCGGGCCAGGCAACCCCTTGTCGATCGGCTGCGGCGGCTTCGGGGCCGTGACGATCAGCGCCGGCGGCTCGGGCTGGCCGTCGGGCACCGGGGCGATCGCCTGGGCCAAACAGGCCGGGCAGGCGTAGCTCAGGCGGACGTGCCGCCAGACGAACAGCTTGGCCGGGTGGTAGTCGAGCTGCTCGCTGACCTGCTCGCCGATCACCACGCGGGGCTCGTGGCAGCACGGGCACGTCTTCTGGTCATCGGGCAGATCGTGAACGACGTCCGTCCGTTCCAGGTCGGCCGGCAGGCGGCGGCGGCCGGGCCGGCCGCGGCGGGGCGACGAGCCATTCGGCGTCGGGTCCGGGCCCGCGGGCGGGTCATCCGCGTCCGGCTCGGCCGGGTCGTCGAATAGGGTCGGCTGGTCGGATCGCGTGCGTTCGGACTTGGGGCCGTAGAGCCGCCGCAGGAGCTGGTCGAGCCGGAGCCGCACGCCGTCGAGTTCGTGCCGGTTGGCCCGGAGCTGGGCGAGCAGCTCGCGGATCATCGCCTTGAGCGTGTCGGGGTCGTCGGGCAAGGCGACGTCGGCGCTGGCGGCATCCGGCCTCATGCCCCATAGACGGCGCGACCACCCGGAGTGATTCAAGAAATATCAAGAAATGCGATTGCGTGAGTGAATCACGCCGGCGGGGTCGGTCGCGCGTAGCGCTTCGCCCGCTTCACCCGGGTCGGGTCGATCCCCTGGAGGACCAGTTGCAGGTCGGCCGCCGTCATCTCCACCTGGGGGGAGTCGCCGGCCGCCGCCGGGAACGCGAAGGTCCCCTCCTCGAGCCGCTTGTAGAAGATGGCCAGCCCGTCCCGGTCCCACCACAGGACCTTGAGGCGGTCCCCGGCCCGGTTGCGGAACACGAACAAATGGCCGCTCAGCGGGTCCCCGCCCAGGAAGTCGCGGACCAGGCCCATGAGCCCGTCGAAGCTCCGGCGCATGTCGGCCGGGGCGGTGGCCACGTACACGCGGGTCGACGGCGGCAGGGTCAGCACGGCCGGCCCCCGAGCAGCCCGAGGATGGCGGCGACCAACTCCCGGTCGCAGCCGGCCCGCACCCGGACCCGGTGCCCGCCGGCCAGCCGGATGTCGATTGGCGACCCGGCCGGTGCCGGCCGGCCGACGACCGTGACCGGCACGAACGCCGGGACCGGAGTGCCCCGCCGGGCCTCGCGGTCCCGTTCGGCGATCGTCCGCCGCCAGTAATGAAAAGCGGTCTCGGCCAGGTCGTGCCGGCGACAATACTCGCGAGCGGTCCGCCCGCTAGCCTGCTGCCGCTGCAGGTGCTGCCGCCAAGTCTGCTCCAGCTTCAGATCGCGGTCGTGCCGAGCCATGCCGAGGTCTCCCCGAAGGAAACCTCCAGGCTACCCCGGACCGCAAGAACGTCGTTCGTCGGACGGATACCTTCTTTTGCCCGGCGTGCGGTCGTCAGCCGCGTCCGATGGTACGAACAGAACTGGCTAAACCCCTTGCAGAAACCGCTCTAGGATCTTGGCGGACGGATAGCTGGAAAGAGACGCAATCCCATTT
>DASXAN010001531.1:0-3768 GCA_036406755.1 Gemmataceae bacterium | reverse complement strand
ATCTCTTTCTCCCCCCTCTCCCCTTGTGGGAGAGGGGGGCCGGGGGGGTGAGGGGATTCGCCCCGCCCTCCTCCAAAACCTCCTCAAATTCCCCCTCTACGACTACCAGCTCCGCGGCGCGATCTTCGCCGCCTGCCGCGGCCGGTCGGTCATCGGCGACGACATGGGCCTGGGCAAGACGGTCATGACCCTGGCCGCCGTCGAGCTGCTCGCCCGGCTCCGCGGCATCGGCAAGGTGCTGGTCGTCGCCCCGGCGTCGGTCAAGTACCAGTGGGAGGGCGAGATCCGCAAGTTCACCGACCGGCCGGTGCAGGTGATCGACGGCACCATCGAGCAGCGGCAGACCCAGTACGAGCAGCCGACCTTCTACCGCCTGGTCAACTACGAGCAGGCCACCCGCGACCTCGACAGCCTCAACGCCTGGCAGCCGGACCTGGTCGTGCTCGACGAGGCCCAGCGGATCAAGAACTGGGAGTCAAAGACGTCCCGGGCGGTCAAGAAGCTCCGCAGCCGGTACGCCCTGGTGCTGACCGGCACGCCGCTGGAGAACAAGCTCGAAGAACTCTACTCGATCGTCGAGTTCGTGGACGACCGCCGGCTCGGGCCGGTGTTCCAGTTCCTGCACGACCACC
Organism: Gemmataceae bacterium; assembly: GCA_036406755.1. Taxonomy (GTDB): domain Bacteria; phylum Planctomycetota; class Planctomycetia; order Gemmatales; family Gemmataceae; genus DASXAN01. The sequence continues at coordinate 3,136 of DASXAN010001531.1, read as the reverse complement.
GGGTGCTGGACGAGCACGGCAACCTGCAGGGCTACCGCAACCTGGCGGCCATCCGCGAGAAGCTCGCCCCGATCTTCCTCCGCCGCACCCGGGCCGACGTGCTCGGCCAGCTGCCCGAGCGGACCGACAGCACCGTGTTCGTGGAGATGAGCCCGGAGCAGAAGGCCCCGTACGACGACCAGAAGCGGGCGCTGGTGCGGCTGTTGGCCAAGCCGTTCCTGAGCGACCTGGACCGCAAGCGGGTGCTGAGCTGCCTGGCCAACCTGCGGATGCTCTGCGACAGCACGTTCCTGTTCGACAAGCAGACGAACGTCTCGCCGAAGCTGACCGAGTTCGCCGAGCTGGTCGAGGAGCTGCTGACCGACCCGACGCACAAGGCGGTGGTGTTCAGCCAGTGGGAGGTGATGATCCAGAAGGCTGCGGAAGTGTTGGACGCGGCCGGCGTCGGCTACACGCTCCTGCACGGCCGCATCCCGGGCAAGGACCGGCGAAAGCTGATGGACCGATTCCGCGACGACCCGAGTTGCCGGGTGTTCCTGAGCACCGACGCCGGCGGCACGGGCCTGAACCTGCAAACGGCCGACACGGTGATCAATCTCGAAGTGCCGTGGAACCCGGCGGTGCTGGAGCAGCGGGTGGCGCGGGTACACCGGATGGGCCAGAGCCGGCCGGTGCGGGTGGTGCACCTCGTGACCCGCAACAGCATCGAGGAGCGGGTGCTGCGGGTGATCGACCAGAAGCGGGCGCTGTTCGCCGGCCTGTTCGACGGGGACACGGACGAGGTGAACTTCGCGGCCCTGGGCCAGCCGGCGTTCCTGGAGGCGGTGCGGGATCTGCTGGAGGGCGAGCCGCCGGCTTCGGCGCCGAACGCGGAGGAGGCGCGGGCGAAGCTGGTGGCGGCGGGGGTTCAGTTTCTGGAGGCGCTGGCGGCAGTGCTGGCGGCGGAGCGGCCGGCGGCCCCGCCGGACTTGGTGGCCCGCGGGACGGCGGCGTTGCGGGCGATTTTGAGCAGCCTGGACGGGGCCGCCGACACGGGAGAGTGAACTGTGCGGGGCCTCGCCCCGACGGTAGGATGGGCACGGAGGCTCTCATGATCGAACTCACCCCCGACCAGCAGAAGTCCCTGGACGGCCCGGAGCAGCCGGCCGTCGTCGTCGATCCCCGCACCGGGCAGAAGTATCGACTGATTCGGCAGGAGGTCTACGACCTCGTGCGCGGGATCATCACGCCGTACAACCGGGGCTGGGAGGACGACCCGGACATGGACGTGTACGAGCAGTACCGGAAGGCGCCATGACCCGGGGGGAGGTCGCCCTGGTCGATTGGCCGTACTCCGACCTGAGCGGGTCGAAGTTGCGCCCGGCCGTCGTGGTCCAGGCGGACTATCTGAATGGGCTGGTCGATGACACGGTCTACGTCAAGGTGATGGGCCGGGCCTACGGCATCCCCGGCACGGAGGTCGTGCTGGACCCCGCCGTGGAAACCGCCTCGGGGCTGGCGAAGGTGTCCTACGCCTCGTGCAAGGACCTGCTCACGCGGGACCAAGCCCTGGTGCATCACGTCCTGGGCTACCTTTCGGACGCGGCCATGCGGCAGGTCGCGGACTGCCTGAAGCAAGTGCTGGAGTTGCCGTAGGGCGGCGGTGCATCACTTCCCCCGCACCTGCTCCCGGAAGAACTTCACGATCAACTCCGGCGCCTCCGCCGGGTAGGCGTGCGTCCCGCCGTGGATGAACGTCACCACCGGCGCCCCCTTACTCGACTTGTACAGCGTGCACCCCTTCGCCCACTCCGTCCCGGCCGCGTCGCAGCCGTTGAGCACCTTCATCCGCTCGATCATCTGCTTCTGCCACTCGAACTTCACCAGCGGGTCCTGCTCCCCGGCCGCGTGGAACACCGGCACCGGCTTGTACCCGCTCGCCCCCATCAGCGCGGCCGACCCGGCCGCCGACGGGGCGATCGCCGCGAACACCCCCGGCCGGGCCGCCGCCAGCAGGTACGTGAACCCGCCGCCGTTCGAGTGGCCGGTCGTGTACACTCGGTCCGCGTCGACGTGGTACTTCTCCTTCATCGTCGCCAGCATGGCGTCGAAGAACTTCAGGTCGCGGTCCCCCTGGGCGCCGACCGAGTGCTGCCAGCCGGGCCGCTTCCCGTCCGGGTCGGTCAGCCGGCCGGGCGTGTTCAGCCCCTGCGGGTAAACCACGACCGCCTCCGGCCACAGGGTGTGGACGTGGAACATGCGGGCCGCGTTCCGCATGGTCCCGCCGTGGCCGTGCCAGGCGAACACCAGCGGCGGGTGGTCGGTCGGCTTGGCCGGGGCGACCACGAGCGCCTCCCGCTTGACGCCGTCGACGGTCCAGTCCGTCGGCTGCGGGTCGGCGGCCGGGAGCAGCATCAGGCAGAGCGCGAGCGCATTCATGGGTCGGGGCCCGGAGGGTGGGGATCGTCCGCAGATGTAAACCGCGAAGCGGGCCACGAGTTTCGGACGAGCGCGATCGACTGCGCCTGCTGCCGTGAGGCGAGCCCGCTCGGCGGGATACCTACGGAGGGGGTCGCCCGCGCGGTTAAGCGGTGCGGGGCGCCTTGCTCGCCCACCAGCACGCCAGGTACAGGCCGGCCGTGACCGGGATCAGCGTGCCGGGAAAGACGACTACCCGCCAGTTGACGAGGGCGCAGACCAGGATCGCCCCGAGCGTCAGTGCGGCCCCGGCCAGTTCCCATTTCCAGGCCACCGCCAGGCCCGCCAGTGAGGCCAACAGCGACCCCAGAATGACCCAGTCGTACACGACCAGCGGCCGGGAGGGGCGGGTGGCGTCGCCGAACAGGCTGGCGACCAGGAAGAAGCCCCAGAAGAGCAGGATGAGGACGCTGAGGGCCCGCGCGGCCCACCGAACGGTCGTCACGGACATGGGTGATTGGCCTCCCGGGTGCCGGGCGGACGGCGGCCCGCCCCGTACACCCCAGGCTCCGTCGCCGGGCGGATATCACGCGCCCGCTCGGCGGGGTACCCACGAAGTGGGTCGCCCTCGCGGCGAAACGGTTCTTGCTACTGCGTGCGGCGGGCCGGTAACATCCTTTCGGTAGAACCCCCGGAGGATGTCGCCGTGATCCGCACCGTGCTCGTCGCCGCCGCCCTC
>DASXAN010001530.1:0-2866 GCA_036406755.1 Gemmataceae bacterium | reverse complement strand
GGCAGGGTGACGGACGACAGGACCGACGTGTCGGCCCGGCGGACGGCCGTGCCGTGGCCGGACCCGGTCACGGGGGCCTCGGCGGCGGACGGCGGCCCGGCCGGATCGCCGGCCACCGTCAGGGTCGGGGCGTCCGGGGCGGGGGGCGGGCCGTCGGCCGTCGAGGCGAACCGGCCGGTCATCAGCGACCGGGCCGCCCGGACCGCCGCCGTCCGGGGGGGCCGGTCGGACGCGGTCGGCGGCGCGTTGCCGGGGCCCATCCGCCGCAGCTCGGCGATCACCTCGTCCAGGCCGAGCCCCTGGATGAACTGCATGACGTAGTACGGCGTGCCGTCGTGCTCGCCGACGCCGTACACCGGGACGATGTTGGTGTGGTGCAGCCTGGCGGCCGACTTCGCCTCCCGCTCGAACCGCTGCCGCTGCTTGGAGTCGCGGACCACCTGCCGGGGCAGCACCTTGAGCGCGACGTGCCGGCCGAGCGACACCTGCTCGGCCTCGTAGACGACGCCCATACCGCCCTGGCCGACCTCGCGGATGATGCGGAAGTCGCCCAGCTGCCGCAGCGGGGGCGGCTCCCCGCCGGCCGGGGCCGCGGTGCCGGCCGCCACCGACTCGTCGGCCAGGGCGATGTTCTCCATCAGGGCCACGGCCGGGAAGACGCCGCGGATGTCGGCGGCCAAGTCCGGGTGGCGGTCGGTGTACTCCTTCAACGGCGGCCGCTCGCCCCGGCGGTACCGCTCCAGGAACTCCTCGGCCAGGGCGAGGACGACTTCGGATTTCGATTCCGCCGCGGACATGGGCCCGTCCTCCGCGAATCGGCCGTCAAAACTCCGTGAACCCGGGGATTTGTGACAGCACCTCCTTGAGCCGCCGCAGCGCCCGCAGGTAGCGGCTGCCGGCCCCGGCCTTGGACAGCCCGAGCGCGGTCGCGATCTCGCTGGTGCTGAGTTGTTCGAAGTGCTTCAGGGCCAGGACCTCGCGGTCGATCGGGTCCATGGCGTTGAGCGCCTCCTGGACGTGCAGCCGCGTCTCCGCCTTGATGGCCGCCTGCGACGGGGTCGTCAGCTTGCCCAGGAGTTGCGCCGCCAGCGACACCGAGTTGACGGCCGGTAGGCCGCCGCGGTGCAACGTCATCTCGCGGTCGGCGTCGCGGAGCTGGGTGCCGAGGTGGCGGCGGTGGACCTCGGCGAGCTTCAGCCCGGTCAGGTGCCGCAGCCAGAGGAAGACGGGTAGGTGCGGGTCGGCGGCGTACTCGGGCAGCTTGCGGGCCGCCTCCAGGTACGCCTCCTGCAGCACGTCGGAGTCGTCAACGCGGCCCTGGAGCCGGCGGCTGAGGCGGAGCTGGACCATCCGCTTGAGCCGGTCGCGGTAGCGGGCGAACAGGGCGTCGGCCGCGGCCGGGTCGCCGTCGGCGGCACGGCGGAGCAGGTCCGGGACGTCGCCGGATTCGTCGGTCATGACGAGGCCCATACGTCATTAAGTGCGGTCGCGGGCCGATCGTCTCCACCGGGCGGGCAATTTTTTTGCCGACCTGGATTGCCACCGACCAGGGTCAAGGCACCGGCTCGGCGGTGCATTCGACGTACGCGACCCGCACCACTCCCATTTCCAGGTGCGAAGCCTCCACGACGAAGTTGAAGGTGAACAACGTGTGCGCGGTCAGGTGCGGGTAATCGTACCGGAAGCAGAGGGATTCGTGGGCGAGCGGGTAAAGGGCCAGGAACCGATCCGCGTCCCGCGACAACTCCTCGATGACCCCGTCCACGACGGCGGCGCGGTCAACGTCAGTCAGCCCGTCCACCCGCGCCAAGTAGTTCAGGACCGAGTCGGTGAATTCGACGTGGTACGCCACGGCGGCTCTCCTAGCCGCGGCGGAACCACTGGCGGGCTTCATCCGCCGAGACGGTCTTGCCCTGGCGAGCCTGTTTCAACCCCTCGGCCAGCCGGTCCGGGTCGGCGGGCCGCCATTCGGTGGCACGGTGTTTCAGCGCCAGGTTTGCCTCGGCGGCCAACTCCTGGAACCGCCGTTCCGCCCGGTCCAACTCAGACGGCTGCTGCGGGGATGCCCCCAATTGTTGGGCGAAGTCCCACAGCGCACGGACCGACTGGACGAGCCGTAGCCCGGACTCGAATCCGTCCAGCAGAGTGTTGAGGAGCCGTTCGGCGTCGTCGCCGGTCGGCTCCTTGCGTAGCGCGGGCACGGACGACCGCCAGAACCCTTCGGCCTGGGCCAATCGGGAAATGGCGTAGTCGGTGGCCTGCTGGGCCGACTCGACGGCCATCTGGCGGCGGGCCTCCGAGGTCACTTCCGCCGGCGGCTCGGAGGCACGAGCTGCTGCACTCAGCTTGTCGGCCGCCCACAGGTTCTCGGCCGAGCTTCGTTCCGCCAGCTCTTGGAGCAACGTCGGCATCAATGACGGCCCCCGTGGTCCCGTAGGTTCAAGCCGGGTGTCTTGGTGATCAACCCGGCGCGATCATTGTTGCGGAAGCGGAATCCGGGGTCAATGATTGCCGTGGCACCGGTGAGTCGTTGTTCACCGTCCGCTCACGCCCCGTCGATCACCTTCCCCCACTCCCCGCGGTACTCCCGCCGCAGGAACCGCTCCGCCTGCGGCGCGTTCGGGATCTTCATCTGCGCCGCGTCCCACTCGATCGCCGACCCCGACCGGTACGCCACGTTGCCCAGCAGCACCGTCTCCGCCAGCGGGCCGGCGTAACCGAAGTGGCACGTCGTCGTCCCGTTGCCCTTGCACGCCTCCACCCACTCCCTGTAGTGCCCGACCGACGGCGGGATCGACCGCGGCGGCGGCGCGAACCCGGCGTACTTCTCCTCGGGCAACAGCTTGTGCTTCGTGTACGCCGCCAG
>DASXAN010001529.1:0-7286 GCA_036406755.1 Gemmataceae bacterium | reverse complement strand
GGGGGGTGAGGATACCCGCGAACCGTCGGCGGGGGCAAGGCCAACTGAGCCGCTTGCGGCGATGCGAGCAGTCGCCCGCACCGTCGCAAGCGGCGGTCATTCCCCTCGGTCAAGCCCTGCGATAGGATGGACCTCGTTCCCAGAGGGTGTCCCATGCTCCCGCGCCTGATGCGTTGGCTCCCATTCCTGATCCTCGGGGCGCTCACGCAACCCCGCTCGCCGCTCGCCGCCGCTGAGCCGGCCGTGCCGATCGGCACCCGCGTCCCCAACCTGACGTTCAAAGACATCCGCTACGTTAACCGCTCCCTGGACGACTTCCCCAAGGCCAAGGCGTTCGCGCTGGTGTTCGTGGACGCGGGTTGTCCGATGGCCCAGCGGTATCTGCCCACCCTCCGGCAGATCGACGCCGACTACCGCGACAAGGGCGTGGTCGTCCTGGCCGTCGACAGCGGGCCCGACTCGATCCCGGCGACCGCGGCCCTGGCCGTCCGTCACGATTGTTCGTTCCCGTTCGTCAAGGACTTCGACGCCGCCTGCGCCCGTGCCCTGGGCGTCACCCGCACGCCGGAGTGCGCCGTCCTCGACGCCGGCCGCCGACTCCGCTACCGCGGCCGGATCGACGACCAGTACCGGCCCACCGGCGCCCGGTCCGCCCCGACCACGCACGAACTGCGGGACGCCCTCGACGCCGTCCTCGCCGGTAAGGAGGTAGGCGTCACGACGACTCCGGTGGACGGTTGCCCCATCACCCGGGCCGACCCGCCGGAAAAGAAGGGCGTCACGTTCGCCAAGGACGTCGCCCCGATCCTGAAAGCGCACTGCCAGGAGTGCCACCGGCCCGGCACGGTCGCGCCGTTCGCGCTGCAAACGTATGAGCAGGTGAAGTCGCGGGGCAAGGCGATCGCCGACGTGGTCACCGACGGCCGGATGCCGCCGTGGCACGCCGCCCCGGAGTACGCCGAGTTCGTCAACCGCCGCGGCCTGTCCGCCGACGAGCGGGACACGCTGCTCGCCTGGCTGCGGTCGCCGGACCGGCCCCGCGGCGACGACGCGGCCGCCCCCGAGCCGCTGCCCCCGGCCGGCGAGTGGCGAATCGGCACGCCGGACCTCGTCATCACCGCGGCCAAGCACGACCTGCCCGCCGCAGGCGACGTGGAGTACCAGTATGCCGTCCTGCCGACCGTGTTCTGGAGCGACACCTGGGTGCAGGCGATCGAGATCAAGCCGGACAACCCCCGCGTCCTGCACCACTGCAACATGGCCTACGTCAAGCCGGGCGAGAAGTTCAGCGTCAACAACTTCGTCACCGGCCAGGTGCCCGGCGGCGTGCCGATGACGCTCGACCACGGCGTCGGATTCAAGATCCCCGCCGGGTCGCTGCTCCTCCTCCAAATCCACTACGTCACCACGGGCAAGCCGGAGACGTGCGCGATCAGCGTCGGCCTGAAGTACGCCCGGGAGACGGTGGACAAGCAGCTGCACCTGCTGTACCTGGCGACGAACCGGTTCGCCATCCCGCCGTTCGCCCCGGCCCACGCGGTGAGCGTGACGCGGGAGTTGCCGTGCGACGCAATCGGCGTCGGCCTGTTCGCCCACATGCACCTGCGGGGCAAGGACATGACCTTCCGGGCGAAATACCCTGACGGGACGGACGAGACGCTGCTGTTGATCGCCAACTACAGCTTCGACTGGCAGCAGCCGTACCGCTGGGCGTTCGGGGCCAAGCGGTTGCCGAAGGGGACGCGGGTCGAATGCCTGGCGCACTACGACAACTCGCCGTTCAACCCGTTCAACCCGGACCCGAGCGCCACGGTCAAGGACGGGCCGCAGACGTACCACGAGATGATGAACGGCTTCATGTTCTACGTGGACGCCAACGAGAAACTCGGGCTGGCGATTGACGAGAAGACGGGGCGGGTGAAGAAGTAGGAGCGAGATTCGCCATGCCGCCCGGTGAACGCACGTCCGCCCCCGCCGACTCCACGACCGTGGCGTACACCGGCTCCACGCAAGAGCCGGAGCCGGCCGAGTCGTTGCCCGACGTCACCGTGCCCGGGTACGAGATCCTCGGCGAGCTGGGCCGCGGCGGCATGGGCGTCGTCTACAAGGCCAAGCAGGACGGGCTGAACCGCCTCGTCGCCCTGAAGATGGTCCTGGCCGGCAGCCACGCCAGCCCGGCCGAGCGGGTGCGGTTCAAGACCGAGGTCGAGGCCGTCGCGGCGCTGCAGCACCCGAACATCGTCCAGGTGTACGAGGTCGGCGAGCAGGACGGCCGGCCGTACTGCGCCCTGGAGTTCTGCCCCGGCGGCAGCCTGGCCAACCGCCTCCGCGGCACGCCGGTGCCGCCCCGCGAGGCGGCGCGGCTGGTCGAGCCGCTGGCCCGGGCCGTCCACGCCGCGCACCAGGCGGGCATCGTCCACCGCGACCTGAAGCCGGGCAACGTCCTGCTGGCCGCCGACGGCACGCCGAAGCTCACCGACTTCGGCCTGGCCAAGCGGACCGCCGGCGGCAGCGACCTGACCGCCACCGGCGCGATCCTGGGCACGCCGAGTTACATGGCCCCCGAGCAGGCCCGGGGCGACGGCAAGCACGTCGGCCCGGCCGCGGACACCTACGCCCTGGGGGCGATCCTCTACGAGTGCCTGACCGGGCACCCGCCGTTCAAGGCGGCCACGCCGCTGGACACGATCGTGCAGGTGGTCGAGCACACGCCGACGCCGCCGCAGATGCTCAACCCGAAGGTGGACGCCGACCTGGCCACCGTCTGCCTGAAGTGCCTGGAGAAGGACGCCGCCCGGCGGTACGGCTCGGCCGAGGCGCTGGCCGAGGACCTGCGGCGGTACCGGGACGGCGAGCCGATCACCGCCCGCAGCTACAACATGATCTCCTGGGTGACGCGGACCCTGGAGGCCGGCCACTACGACGTGCAGTTCCGCACGTGGGGGACGATGCTGCTGTGGTTCGCGGCCATCGTCGGCGTCGGGCAGATGGCGGCGGCGGCGATCATTTGGGTCCGGCCGCCGCACTTCGAGGCGTGGATCGCCCTGGACCACGTCCTCAAGTTCGGGCTGATGGGGCTGGTGTTCTGGCGGAACCGGCGGCAGGGGGTGATGCCGACGACCACGGCCGAGCGGCAGATGTGGTCGCTCTGGGCCGGGTTCCTGCTGGCGTGCTTCCTGACGGGCATCATCAGCCACCTGCTCGCCCCGCCGGGCGAGACGTACGACCCGCGGGCGCTGTACCCGCGGTTCGCCGTCCTGACCGGGCTGGCGTTCTTCGTGCTGGGCAGCAGCTACTGGGGCGGGTGCTACCTGATCGGCGTGGTGTTCTTCGCCGCCGCCCTGCTGATGCCGCTGCACCTGAACACGGCGGCGCTGGAGTTCGGCCTGCTGTGGGTGGCGGCACTGGTGGTGCTCGGCCTGCGGCTGCGGCGGCTCAGCGACGAACATACCGGGTAGCCGCTTGCGGCTAAGCAGAGCGCTCGCCCCGCATAGCCGCAAGCGGCAAATACGTCACACCTTCTCCGGCACGACGAACGGCGCCCGGCACTGGCGGGTCAGGAACCGGTCTGCCTCCGGCGCGCTGACGAACCGCTCCCGGCCGGCGTCCACGGCCAGCTTCCGCCCGGCCGTCAACTTCCAGTCCGACAGGACGATGTGGTTCTGCTTGGCCAGGTACTCCTCCATCCGGTCCAGGGCCTCGGCCGCGGCCGCGTTGCCGTTGAGCAGGCTCGACCCGCTCTCGAACGGCACCTGCACCCCCGACCGCAGCGAGGCGTTGGCCAGGTGGATCAGGGCCGCCGAGTAGTGGCCTTCGAGGATGTCGGCGTGCAGGTCGCTCACCTTGCGGCTGCGGACGGCCTTGATGAAGTTGCCGAAGTGGCCGCCCTCCTCCGCGTCCCCCTGCGGCTGCTCGCCCCGCGACCGGCGGCGGCCGGAGCCGGGCAGCGACAGCGGCTCGCCCTCGTCCTTGCCGTTGGGGTAGAACTTGTCCCCGGCGACGGTGCCGGCCTCGAAGTGCAGGACGTTGTCGTTGTCGCCGGCGTGCGGGTACTTCTTGCTCGGCAGGCCGCGGACCTCGAAGATCACCTGCGTGTCGCCGTAGTCGAACACCGCCAGCTGCGTGCTGGCCGTCTGCCCCTGGTCCTTGTACCCGATCCGCCCGCCCAGGCTGATGACGCTCTTCGGGTACGTCGCCCCCGGGATCATCCACCGGGCGATGTCCATCTGGTGCACGCCCTGGTTGCCGATGTCGCCGTTGCCGAAGTCCCAGAACCAGTGCCAGCGGTAGTGGACGAGGTTCTCGTGGTACGGCTGCTCCGGGGCCGGCCCGAGCCAGATGTTGAAGTCCAGCTCGTGCGGCGGGGCCTTCGTCGGGGCGAAGCCGATGTCGCCGCGGGTGCTGCGGCCCTTGCCGCCGTCCTTGTACACCAGGCCGCGGGAGATGAGCAGCTTGCCGTACTTGCCGGACTTGGCCAGCTCGGCCTTGGCGATCCAGGCGGGGCTGGACCGGCTCTGCGTGCCGTGCTGGACGATGCGGTTGTACTTGCGGGCCGTCTCGACGGCGATCCGCCCCTCGTGGACGTCGTGGCTGGCCGGCTTCTCGACGTACACGTCCTTGCCGGCCTGGCAGCCCCAGATGGTGATCAGGGCGTGCCAGTGGTTCGGGGTGGCGACGGAGATGGCGTCGAGGGTCTTGTCCTCGAGCGCCTGCCGCACGTCCTTGATGCACTTCGGCGTCGGGGCGTTCTTGTTGGCCAGCGTCTTGAGGTGCTTGGCGTAGGTGCGGCTGTCGGGGTCGATGAGGTAGGCGATCTCGACGCCTTTCATCTTCGACCACTCGCCGACGTGGGTGCCGCCACGGCCGTTCAGGCCGGCGACGGCGATGCGGATGCGGTCGTTGGCGCCCAGGGCGCGGCCGACGGTGGTCGGGGCGAGGGTGGCGAGGGCACCGAGGCCGGCGGCTTGGAGGAACGTGCGGCGGGTCGGAGACGGCATGGGAGGGTCCTTTGGCAGGAGGCGGGCTACATAGAAGAGATTTAACCACAGAGGCACAGAGAGCACAGAGAAGAAAACGATAATTCCTCTCCATGCTCTCTGTGCCTCTGTGGCAAATCCTCGTTATTCTGCCTCCTCCTCCGGCATCGACCCGGCCCGTAGGATGGCAACCGCGACCGTGTCCGGCGCCGCGACGGCCGGCAGCGGCGGGCCGAACGCCACCCGCAGCGGCCCGCCCGGGATCGGGGCGCCGTCCGCGGCCAGGGCCGGGCCGTGGTACACCGGCAGGTACGTCGCCGGCAGCCGGGTCTGGAGCACCGGCAGCAGTTCCCCCGCGTCGGCGGACAGGGCCAGCACGGCACCGCGCCCGACGTGCCGCAGCTCCGCCGCCAAGGCGTCGTCGGTCAGCTTGGTGTGGACGAACCGCACGGCCCGTTCGGTGGCGGCGACCACGTCCCGGCAGGCCGCCTCGTCGCGGCAGTTGGTCACGAGCACGGCCGGGCCGTCGGCCGGCAGGTGGTGGGTGCCGATGGCGTGCAGCCGCCGCGACCGGTTGAACGCCCGCAGCACCCACGCGGCCCGGGACAGCAGGTCGGGCATCTGCCACCACAGGATCAGCAGCGTGGCCAGCGTCACCACGGACGCCCCGAGGAACAGGTAGCGGGGCAGCGGCTCCTCGTCGTAGACCGTCGGCCGCGGCCTGTCGGCCGGCCGCAGTACGTAGTACGCCACGCCGCGAAGCATGTAGTGGGACACGACGACCGACCGGCCCTGTTTGACCCCGGATTCGACCTTCAGGACGGTCGCCCGCGGCCGGCCGGCCGACAGCGGGTGGCCGTCCTCGTCCTCGCTCTCGGCCGGCAGCTCACCGAGCTTGCGGACCTTCCCGTGAGGGGTGCGGACCTCCACGTATTCCGGCCGGCCGTGGCGGTCGGCGACGACGTGGACCAGCTCGCCGCGGGCCACGTCCTCGTGCCCGGGGACGATCGGGGTGACGCCGGTGACTTGGGCCGCCGCCACGACCGCGGCCGCCACGCCGGACGCCAGCATGGCCCCGACGACGTTGATGAAGTTGCTGGTGGCGACCGCGTCCCCCTTGCTCGTCTTCGGGGCCCGGTGTTGCAACAGCGAGTACATCGGCACGAGGTAGAAGCCGGTGAAGAAGCCGATGACGATGATGCACGCGACCAGGCCGGCCAGCATCGCCGGCCCCGTCAGGCGGGCCAACGTCACGGCCGCCGCCACCCCGGCCAGGATCATGCCGGCCGCCCCGAGCGGGACCAGGCCGAGTTCGATCTTCCGCCCGGACAGCCACCCCGCGAGCGGGCTGCCGATGCCGATCCCCAGGGCGGACATGCCGACGACGACGCTGGTCTGGAACTCGTTCCACCGCGGGTTCTGGGACTCGCCGAGCAGGTAGACGGTGGCCCGCATGAACGCCACCACGAACGTGAAAAACGCGATGCCGATGACCGCCAGCCGCAGCGGCCGCGACCCGACGATCGTCCGCAGGCTCTGCCCCAGCGGGCCGTACACGAAGCGGGGGAACGGCCGGTCCGGGTTGGCCGCCGGCACCCGGCCGATCATCAAACTGGCCACCGCCCCGACCACGGCCAGGGCGAGCAAGACCAGGCCGATCACCGACTCCCGCCCCCAGAACAGGAACGACAGCACGCCGCCGCTGACCGTGCCGAGGATGACGGCCGTGAACGACAGCGATTCCAACAGGCCGTTGCCGCGGGAGAGCAGCTGCGGCTGGAGGATTTCCGGCATCACCCCGTACTTGGCCGGGACGAAGAACGCCGAGTGCAGGCCCATCAGGAACACGCACCCGAGCACGAGCCACGGCCCGACCGGGGAGTGGTGGACCGACCCGAGGTAAAACCCGACGGTGGCGACGGCCGTGATGCCGACCTCGGCCACCTTCCACACCCGCAGGGACCGCTGCTTGCTGTAACGGTCGGCGTAGTAGGCCGCCAGCGTGACGAACAGCGCCCACGGAGAGTAGAAGAGGATCGGCATCAGGGTGATGGCCGTCGCCTCTTTGAGCGTCCCGGTGTGCAGGGCGAAGAACATGGCCGAGGCGTGGATCGCCTGGTCGTTGAACGCGGCGAAAAACTGGGCGACGAGCAGGCCGACGAACGTGCGGTTGCGGAGGGTGTCGGCCGGCAGGGATGCCATCGGGCGGGGTTCCGGGGGTTCCCGATGGTTTACGGGCCGGCGGCGCTGGGGGCTAGGGCGACTCGTTTCGCCGCGCGGCGCAGCTAAGCGTAAGCGCGCTTAGCTGCG
>DASXAN010001528.1:0-1560 GCA_036406755.1 Gemmataceae bacterium | reverse complement strand
CGCCTGGCGGAGCAGGTCGACCTGCAGGAACCGCCGCACCGCCTCGGCGACCCGCCGCTCGCCGTCGGCCAGGCGGTGGGCGTCGGCCTCGGCCAGCCGGGCGGTCTCCGCCTCCCGCCGGGCCCAGTCGGCCCGGACCAGCCCCCACGTCGCCCCGGCCAGGCCGGCGACCAGGGCGGCCAGCACCACCGACGCCGCCAGCACCGGCCCGCGGTGCCGCCACACGAACTTCCGCAGCCGGTAGCCCGCCCCGGTCGGGCCGGCCGACACCGGCTCGTCGCGCAGGTAGCGCCCGACGTCCGCCGCCAAGCCGCTCGCCGTCTCGTACCGCCGGTCGCGGTCCTTGGCCAGGCACTTCATGACGATCCAGTCCGGCTCGCCCCGCAGGAGCCGGCCCAGCGCTTTCGGGTCACTCCGGCGGTTGGCCGAGACGGCGACCGCGGCCGGCCCCAGCGTGCCGACCCGCGTGCTCGGCTTGGGCGGCGCCTCCTCCCGGATGACCCGCCGGATCTCGGCGTAGGTCGCGCCCCGCGGCAGTGCCCCCTCGAACGGCGTCGTGCCGGTGAGCAGCTCGTACAGCAGCACGCCGAGCGCGTAGACGTCGGTCCGCGTGTCCACGTCCGGGGCGCCTTGTCCCGCCTGTTCCGGCGACATGTACAGCGGTGTGCCGACCAGGTGCGTGTACGGCCCGTCGGCGGGCCGGTCCGTCGCCGGCTCGCCGGTCACCTTGGCCACGCCGAAGTCGATCACCTTGACCACCGGCGTGTCGTCGTGGCCGGCGACCAGGACGTTGGACGGCTTCACGTCGCGGTGGATGACCCCCTTCTGGTGGGCGTGCTGCACCGCCCGGCAGACGTCCACGAACAGCCCCAGCCGCTCCCGCGGTCCGAGCCGGTGGCGGTCGCAGTAGTCGGTGATCGGCACCCCCTTGAGCAGTTCCATGACGAAGTACGGCCGGCCGGACTCCGTCGAGCCGGCGTCGAACACCGTGGCGATGTTGGGGTGGTCCATCAGGGCCAGGGCCTGCCACTCCGCCTCGAACCGGGCCACCACCTGCCGCGACCCCATCCCCGGCCGGACCAGCTTGACGGCCACCTTGCGGCGGACCGGTTCGGTCTGCTCGGCCAGCCAGACCTCACCCATTCCCCCCTCGCCGACCCGCTCCACGAGCTGATACCGGCCGGCGACCACGTCGCCGGCCGCGGGGCCGCCGCCGTCGGCGCCGCCGAACGCCCCCTCCCCGGCCGGCGACTCCAGGAAGCTGCCGGCCCGGGCGTACACGGCCACTAGGCCGTCCACCCGGTCGCGGAGGGCGGCGTCCGCCCGGCAGGCCGCGTCCAGGTACGCCCGCCGCTCGCCCGGGTCGCCCCGTTGCATGGCGGCGATGAAGATGTCCCGCTCGGTCATGGCTGGCCTCTCTACACGGCAGTGCGCCGTCCGGGGCCGGATCGCGCAACGGCGTTAGATTTTTTTCAGGGCGGCCGCCGCGGCGAAGGATTACTGCGGGCTGTCCCCTTCGATCTTCTGCAACAGCCAGGACTTGGCGTACGCCCAGAGGAA
>DASXAN010001527.1:0-9823 GCA_036406755.1 Gemmataceae bacterium | reverse complement strand
GAGTCCGCGTTCGCCTTCTTCCGCGGCTCGGCAGTCGTGCAGGCGCACGATCTCAAGGGGACGCCGACCGCGGGACTGACGGTGCAGTGCTGCGGCGACTGCCACCTGATGAACTTCGGCGGTTTCGCCACCCCGGAGCGGACGCTGGTCTTCGACATCAACGACTTCGACGAGACCCTGCCGGGGCCGTTCGAGTGGGACGTGAAGCGGCTGGCGGCCAGCTTCGTCCTGGCGGCGCGCTGGCTCGGCTTCGGCCCGGCCGACGCCCGGCGGGCGGCGGAATCCGTCGTCGCCACCTACCGGACGACCCTGGCGCGCTTCGCCGAGATGAGCGTCCTGGAGACCTGGTACGCCAAGGTCACGATCGACGAGGTGTACGCGGAATACGCCGACGATCCGAAGCTCCTGAAGCTGATCCAGAAGAGCGTCCAGAAGGCGGCGGAGAACACGACCGAGCACGTCTTCCACAAGATCGCGGCCGTCGGCGACGGCAAGCCGCGCATCGCCGACCAGCCGCCGCTGCTGTTCCATCCCGACCCGTCGGAGCTGGACATGGGGCGAGACGTGCGGCCGTTCTTCGAGCGCTACCGCGGCACGCTGATCTCGGATCGCGCGGCCCTGTTCGACCGCTTCCACGTCGCGGACGTGGCGTACAAGGTGGTCGGCGTCGGCTCGGTGGGGACGCGGTGTTTCATCGCCCTGTTTTGCGGCGACCAGGACGACCACCTGTTCCTCCAGGTGAAGGAGGCCAGGCCGTCGGTACTGGAGGGGCTGGCCGGTCCTTGTCCGTTCAACAACAACGGCGAGCGCGTGGTGGCGGGCCAGCGGCTCATGCAGTCGGCCAGTGACATCTTCCTGGGCTGGACGCGGGGGATGCACGGCCGGGACTTCTACGTCCGCCAACTGCGCGACATGAAGATCGCCCCCAACCTGGCAGGGTGTACGCCGCGCATCTTGGCGGCGTACGGCCACCTTTGCGGGCGGGCGCTGGCCCGAGCGCACGCCAAGTCGGGGGATGCGGCGGCGATCAGCGGTTACCTGGGGACGACGGACGTGTTCGATGAGGCAATCGCGGACTACGCGCTGGCCTATGCGGACCAGGTCGAGAAGGACTACGAGTTGTTCCGGGCCGCCACCCGAGCCGGCCGGTTCCCGGTGGAGACGCTGCCGTCGGAGGTCGAGTCGGTGATCCGGTAAAGCACGGCGATCAGTCCAGTGATTCCAGCGGGGGTTGCACGCGCTTGCCGCTCATGAACCGGTCGGAAAGTTGCTCGACCCCCTCGAAGAAGACGTCCCACGGGTCCTTCGTAATCACGAGAAACCCTTCGGCTGTCCGCTTGAGGCGGACTTCGCTCGCCTCGACGCGAAACTCTTTCGGGAGCCGAATCGCTTGGCTCCGACCGGTTCGGAACACTTTAGCAACCGCCATGACCGACCTCCACGATTGTATGGTATCTACTAAATGGTATCTACGCCGCTGCCATTTTGTCACTCCGCCACTCCGCCACTCCGCCACGGTACGCGTTCGACAATCCGGAGTTCACGCGCCGCAACGTCATCGCCGCCGAAGTGGAGACGGTCATCGACGCCCTGGTCAGCAAGAATTTCAACCGCGACGATTTCCAGAAGTCGCTGGATCGCTTTTACGTGGCCATCGAGAACGCCGCCCACACCATGCCGGAGTTCAGCGACAAGCAGCACTTCTTGAACACGGTCTACGAGCGTTTCTTTCAGGGCTATTCGGTGAAGGTGGCCGACACGCACGGCATCGTCTACACGCCGCAGGCCATCGTCGATTTCATGTGCGCCAGCGTCGCCGAGGTGCTGCAAACGGAGTTCGGCAAGGGCCTGGGCGATGCGGGCGTGCATATCCTCGATCCCTGCACCGGCACCGGCAACTTCATCGTCAACATCCTCCGCCGCATCCCGAAGAAGGACCTGCCGCGGATGTACGCCCAGCAGCTGTTCGCCAACGAGGTGATGCTGCTGCCGTACTACATCGCGGCCCAGAACATCGAACACACCTACAGCGAGCTGACCGGCAGGTACGAGCCGTTCGAGGGGCTATGTTTCGTGGACACGCTCGACCTGGCGGAGGAGAAGCCGCACCTCTTTTCGTTTGCCGAGAGAAACACAGAACGCGTCGAGCGCCAGAAGGCTATGCCGATTACTGTCATCGTCGGCAATCCGCCCTACAACGTCGGACAATTGAACGAGAACGACAACAACAAGAACCGCAAGTACGAGGTAATCGATGGTAGAGTCAAGGCGACCTATGCGAAAGACTCAGCGGCCAGCAGCGTCAGCAAGCTGAACGATGCCTACGTGAAGTTCTTCAGGTGGGCTGTCGACAGACTCGGCGAGCGAAACGGGATCGTGTGTCTCGTAACCAATAATGGCTTTGTCGACCAACTCGCCTTCGATGGGATGAGATACCACATCTTCCGGGACTTCACCGATGTTTACCATCTTGACTTGAACGGGAATGTCCGGAAAAACCCCCGGCTCAGCGGCACGGCTCACAATGTGTTCGGGATTCAGGTTGGCGTGGGTATCACGGTTGCCATTCGGGTCCCCGTGGCTGCTTACCATCGATTGTTCTACTATCGTGTTCCGGAGGAATGGCGGAAGGAGCTGAAGCTTCGCTTTCTGGCCAAGTCCACTTCCATTGAAGGCGTTCAATGGCAGCCCATACAGCCCAGCCACCGAAATGCCTGGATCATACCCCAGGGGGAAGGTCTGTTCCAAAGTTACTTGCCAATGGGAACCAAGGAAGCAAAAAAGACCACGCTGGACGACGTCGAATCTGTCTTTCGGCTGTTTTCACTGGGAGTCGTTACGGCCCGAGACGACACTGTATACGACTTTTCGACGGCGACGTTATCCGAGCGAGTGCGAGAGGCTGTGGAGGACTACAACCGTGAGGTTGACCGGTTCCAGCGGACGGGCAAGAAGGCCGCAGCTGACGACTTCGTTTTGTACGACAAGGTAAAATGGAGCCGGGATCTGAAGAAGGACTTGGTTCGTGGAAACTATGCCGTATATGACGACGCGAAAATCCGTCGGGCCTCGTACCGCCCATTTTGCAAGAAATACCTCTTCTACGATCGTGTTCTCAATGAAGAGACACGGTTCTTTGCTTTGATAGCGCCTCCGAGCGCTGGGTCCACTGCGAATGAGTCTATTTGCATAAGCGGTCTTGGCCACGATGTCTTTATCTGCATCGCTGCCGCCACGATCATTGACTACAAGTACTCGAACGCGACGAACGGCGGGTCCCAGTGTTTCCCCTTCTACGTCTACGACGAAGACGGCAGCAACCGCCGGGAGAACGTCACCGACTGGGCGCTGAAGCAGTTCCGCACCCACTACGGCGACAAGAAGATCACCAAGTGGGACATCTTCCACTACGTCTACGGCATCCTGCACCACCCCGGCTACCGCACCAAGTTCGCCGACAACCTCAAGCGGGAGCTGCCCCGCATCCCGTTCGCCCCGGACTTCCGGGCGTTCGCCAGGGCCGGCGAGGAACTCGCCCGCCTGCACCTCGACTACGAACGCCTGGACCCATACCCCCTCAAGTTCGTCGAGACGGAAGACGTGCCGCTGTCGTACCGCGTCGAGGACAAGATGCGGCTCAGCAAGGACCGGACGGAGCTGGTCGTCAACCCGTCCCTGACCCTGGCCGGCATCCCGCCGGAAGTGTTCGACTACCGCCTGGGCAACCGCAGCGCCCTGGAGTGGGTCATCGACCAGTACCGCGTCACCGAGGACGCTCGCAGCGGCATCCACTCCGACCCGAACCGGGCCGACGACCCCGAATACATCGTCCGCTTGGTCGGGCAGGTGGTCCGCGTCAGCCTGGAGACGGTCAGGATCGTGAACGGACTGCCGGAGCAATTCGCGCCGGCGACGGGCAACGCCTGATTGCAACCGGAACAGCCCGGCCAACTTGCATACTGTACAAGAATACCCTAGACTTGCGATGCCCTCGCCCTGGGGCCGCTGGGAGGTGCGTGTCATGTCACGCTCCATTCGCGCTGTTTCGACCGACTCCGATTCAGGTGCCGCCGGAAATGTCCCAAAATGTCCCAGAATGTCCTGCCAGAAAAAGATGTTAGTTCGGCGGCGGCACCGGTCGTCGTTGGCAGGTGTCGCCAAATGTCGCGTGTTGTCGCACCAGAAAAAGATGTTATTTCGCCTGATCGCCCCCCGCCCGCTTCCGGCGGTGCCGATTCGGCCGCGAAATCCGCCCCTGCCGGCCAATCCGATCAGGAAGACCTTTCAGCCCTTACGCCGACCCGGCCGCCGGCCCCACCCGCCGCCGGCCAATGCACCCCCCGGCCGGATCGAATAAGATGACGGAACCCACTGGCCGAGTCCGGTCGCGCCGCCCCTGAGGCGGGCCGCACGCACGTCGTTGCCGCGCGCCAATCGGCCGCTTTTCGGAGGCCCGTCCCATGCTCTCGCCCATCCTCGCCGCCTGGTCCGACCCGACGACCCTCGTCGTCATCGCGGTCGCCGCCGTCGTCAGCGTCCTGGCCCTGATCGAACTGTCCGGCCTGCGGGTCATCCCCAACGACCAGGTCGGCATCGTCGAGAACCTCTGGTCGCCCAAGGGGTCGGTGTCCGAGGGCCGGATCATCGCCCTCTCCGGCGAGGCCGGCTACCAGGTGGACCTGCTCCGCGGCGGCGTCCACTTCGGCCTGTGGCGGTGGAAGTACCGCATCCACAAGGTCGGCCTGGTCACCGTGCCGCAGGGCCAGATCGGCTACGTCTACGCCCGTGACGGCGAGCCGCTGCCGCCCAGCCAGACCCTCGCCCGGGTCGTGCCGTGCAACAACTTCCAGGACGCCCGGACCTTCCTCATCGGCACCCCGCTGCCGGAGTCGGCCCCGGCCGGCGAGTCGGCGTACATCCCGGTCGGCCAGCGCGGCCGGCAACGCGCCATCCTGCGGGAAGGCGTGTACGCGATCAACCTCGCCCTGTTCGTCGTCATGACCGAGAACATGGTCTACCGCCTGGCCACCGGCGGGGGCAAGGTCGAACTCCAGTCGATCCTGAGCTGGCAGAACGAGCTGCGGCAGACCGACGGGTTCCGCCCGGTCGTCGTCGGCGGCCCGGTCGAGGCGGCCGACCCGATCAAGCCCGAAACCACCGTGGCCGTGGACTCGATCGCCATCGTCACCGTCCACGACGGCCCCTCCCTGGCCCCCGGTGAGATCATCGCCCCGGACTGCGGCAACCAGGCCAACGACCCGCACTACCACAACAACTACCAGGACCCGGAGGCGTTCCTGCGGGCCGGCGGCCGCCGCGGCCGGCAGTACACCCCGCTCACCGACGGCACCTACTTCATCAACCGCTGGTTCGCCACGGTCGAGCTGAAGCCCAAGACGGTCGTGCCGATCGGCTACGTCGGCGTCGTCGTCAGCTACATCGGCCGGGCCGGCAAGGACCTGTCCGGGACGACGTTCCGTCACGGCGAGCGGGTCGCCGAGGGCGAGCGGGGCGTGTGGGAGAAGCCGCTCGGCCCGGGCAAGTACCCGTTCAACACCTACGCCGGCAACATCATCCTGGTGCCGACGACGAACTTCGTCCTGCACTGGGTCACCGGCAAGACGGAGGCGCACCGGTACGACGAGTCGCTCAAGTCGATCGACCTGGTGACGCACGACGCCTACGAGCCGCTGCTGCCGCTGAGCGTGGTCGTGCACATCGACTACCAGAAGGCCCCGAGCGTCATCCAGCGGTTCGGGGACGTGAAGAAGCTCATCACCCAGACGCTCGACCCGATGCTGTCGGCGTACTTCCGGGACGTGGCCCACAAGAAGACCATGCTCCAACTCTTGCAGGAGCGCGACCTGATCCAGCAGGAGGCGCGGGGCGAGCTGCGGCGGAAGTTCGGCGAGTTCGACATCGAGTGCGTGGACGTGCTCATCGGCAAGCCGCAGACGGCCGAGGCCGACAACAAGATCGAGACGCTGCTGGAGCAGCTGCGGATGCGGCAGCTGTCAATGGAGCAGATCGAGACGTACGAACGCCAACGGGCCGCGGCCGAGAAGCTCAAGACGCTCCAGGAGGCCCAGGCGATCGCGGCCAAGCAGACCGACCTGACCAACTCGCAGATCCAGGTGCGGATCATCGAGAACCAGGGCGAAGCCGAGCTGGCCCGGTCCCGCAAGCAGGCCGAGCAGACGATCGTCACCGCCCAGGCCGACAACCAGAAGCGGATTCTGACCGCCGACGCCGACCTGGCCCGGTCCAAGCGGCAAGCGGAGCAGACGGTGCTGCTGGCCGAGGCCGAGGCCAAGCAGAAGGTGCTGGCCGGCCGCGGCGAGGGCGCCCAGCGGCTGCAAGTCGGCCTGTCGGAGGTGGCGGTGCTGTTGCAGAAGATCGGCTCGTTCGGCGACCCGCGGCTGTTCGCCCTGACGCAGGCGGCCGAGTCGCTCTCGCACAGCCAGCAGCCGCTCGTGCCGGAGCGGGTGTTCGTGACCAACGGCGAGTCGGGCGGGTCCACGACCGGCGGGGCGACGGGCGGCCTGCTGGGCACGCTCATCGGCTTGCTGGTGGCGGAGAAGTCCGGCTTCCAGTTGACTGACGCCAACGGCCACGGGATGGGGTCGTTGCAGGAGTTCGCCAACCGCATGACGCGGGAGGCGATGGAGTCGATGCAGCAGGCGGCGCTGGCGGAGCGTGCGGCCGGTGCCGTGGTGACAGCCCCGGCCGGGGCGGTGGAGAAAAAGTGAGTTGAAACCGGCGGCCGCCGGCACGGTGCCGGCGCCCGCCTTCATTGACGACGCCGTTTCTGGACCAGCCAAACATGCAGAACCGCGACGGCGTCAGGAACCTGTGCGACGCGGAATGTCACCCCGAGTGGGAGGGCAAACGCCACCCGCACTCCCCGCTCGCGCGACTCGCCCTTGTCGTACGGGTCCGCCGACAGACCTTCATCGATCGCTTGAGTCGCCGCGGTGATCGCCGCTCGCTGCGCCGAATCAGCTTGTGTCCAGATCGCGGCGAGTTCATTCAAGGCGGATCGCAACCACTCCACCCGGTACATTACAGACTCTCCAGGTACTTCAGCACCTCGGCCGTCGTGTACCGTGGTTCGTTCGACTCCATCCGTCGCCGCAGTTCTTCCTCGCTGATCTGCGGCTCGAGGTCGTATTCGTCCGGGTCGGGTGTGGGGGTGAAGCGGCCGATCACCTTTCCGGCGGGATCGCAGAGTTCTACGCTCCCCAACGCTTGCCTCAACCGCTCGGCAACGGCGGCGTCTAAGGTCATCCGGCTCATGGCATGTCCTCCGCGGGTGGATCAATGCCCATTGTACCAGACGCCGTCCCGACGGCGGACGGTCCGGCTTGCCTCACAACCCGAACGCCGCGTCCGCCAGCCCGACGTTGAACTTCAGGTCGATGTAGCTGTAGCACTCCAGCTTCTCGCCCCCGGCCGGGCCGCCGGACGCCGGCCAGTCGTACGCCTCGAACCGCACCGGCAATTTCGTCTGCTTGTCGAAGAACACCACGCACCGGTGGCAGTAGGACTGGCCGTTGTTCACCTTGTACACGGTCTCCATCCCCGTGCACTGCTTCTGCCGGAACAGGTACTCGCGGTACGTCGTCTGCACCTGCCCCGGCGGCAGCTGCCGCGCCACCTCATGGCCGCGGGCGATCGTCTCGATCAGGTGGCCGATGCCCGTGTCCGTGATCGCGTGCCGGCTCTGCCGCATCGCCCGCGGGTCGGTCGGGTCCAGCGACACGTACCCGGCCACCGCGGCCAAACCGGTCGACTTCGCCTTCATCTTGCCACCGTTCTTGCCGGCGACGTACATCGCCTCCTGGCCGTCGAACTGCTTCGGCCCGGTCCACTTCAGGTACACGCTGAACGGCTGCTGGCGGATGCGGAAGGCGATGTACTGCTCCGGCTGCAACTGGCCGCCGACCTTCTCCTCCTTGACCAGCGTGCCCATATAGTCCTTGACCCGGGCGAAGCTGGCCTTGGCGTCGGTGATCATCTGGTCGGCCGGGTCCACCTGCGGCTGGACCGGCGTCATCTGCACCTGCGACACCGGCGTGACGCCGGACTGCGGCGCGGGCGGATGCGCCGCCGGCGGCTGGCCGGCCCCGGTCAGGGCCAGGACGCCGAAGCCGGTCACGGCCGCGAGTCCCACGGCGGCGGCGGTGCGGGTATGAAACATGCTCGTTACCTCCTTGTTCCGCGACGGCGCGACCACGGGCGGCGGCCGCGTCAGCCCGCACATGAAAGCAGTTCCCGTACCGCTCGCCTAGCCCAACCGGCCGGGCGGGCCAACGGCTTGCCGGGCCGGCGGTTAGCGAGCGGCGAAATCGGCTGCGGCCGGCCGCGAGGTTGTAAAACTTACACGGGGAACAACCGCCGGGGGCCCGCGATGGACGTCCGCATTGCCGTCGTCGAGTCGATGCCGTTCGCCGAGAACACGTACGTCGTCTGGCGGCCTGATCGAGCCGACGCCGTCGTCATTGACCCCGGCTTCGAGCCGGACGCGGTCCTCGACGTGCTACGGGAGAACGGGCTGACCGCGGCGGTGATCCTGAACACGCACGGCCACGTCGATCACATCGCCGGCAACGAGGCGCTGAAGGCGGCGTTCCCCGCCGCGCCGCTGGTCATCGGCGGCGGCGACGCGGCCATGCTCACCGACCCGATGCTCAACCTGAGCGGCTTGGCCGGGGCGGCGGTCACCAGCCCGCCGGCCGACCGCACG
Organism: Gemmataceae bacterium; assembly: GCA_036406755.1. Classification (GTDB taxonomy): domain Bacteria; phylum Planctomycetota; class Planctomycetia; order Gemmatales; family Gemmataceae; genus DASXAN01. Next base: position 1,077 of record DASXAN010001527.1, on the reverse strand, counting down.
GTCCGCGAGGGCGACGTCGTCGAGGCGGCCGGGCTGCGGCTGGAGGTGCTAGACATCCCGGGCCACTCGCCGGGGCACGTCGCCTTCGTGGTGCGGGATCGGCCGCAGGTGGTGGTGTTCGGCGGGGACGTGCTGTTCGCCGGGTCGATCGGCCGGACCGACTTCCCCGGCGGCGACCTGGAGTTGCTGCTGGGCGGCATCCGGGCGAAGCTCTGGCCGCTGCCGGACGACACGGCCGTGTACCCGGGTCACGGCCCGGTGACGACGGTCGGCGAGGAGCGGCGGACGAACCCGTTCCTCACGGGCGGGGTACCGTCCGGGTAGGCCGCCCGACTTCGCCCGGCCGTCACTGGTGCGCCCGGGGCGAGGACTGGCCGACCCGCGAGCGGTACTGGCCCGCCGTCATGCCGACCCGTTGTTTGAAGACGTAGCTCATGTACTCCGGGTACTTGAATCCGGTCCGGGCCGCGATGGCGGCGAGCGACAGGTCGGTGTGGGCGAGCAGCTCCTGAACTCGTTGGACCTTGACCCGGAGGATTTCGGCCTTGGGCGTGCGGCCGAGCAGTTGGGTGAAGCGGCGTTCGAGGGAGCTGCTGGAGAGCGAACAGGACGCCAGCAGCTGCCGGACCGTCAGGCCGCCGCAGGCCCGGGTGCGGATCAGCCGCACCGCCTCGGCCGTCTCCGCGTCGTCGATGGCGAGCACGTCGGTGGACTGCCGGGTGACGATGCCCCGCGGCTCGACGAGCAGGGTCCGGGCCTTCGCCCGCCGGCCGGCCAGCAGCCGGTCCAGCAGGGCGGCGGCTTCGAAGCCGATCCGCTCGCAGTTCAGGTCGATGCTGGACAGCGGCGGGTCGGACAGGTTGCACACCAGCTCGCTGTTGTCCACGCCCAGGACGGCAACCTCGTCGGGCACGGCCAGCCCGGCCTTGCGGCAGGCGTTGAGGACCTGCTGGCCGCGGACGTCGTTGCAGGCCAGCACGCCGACCGGCTTGGGCAGCCGCCGCAGCCAGTCGGCCAGGTCGGCCTCGTGCAGCACGCCGAGCTGTTCGCCGGCCGCGGTGCCGGCGGCCGGCGGCA
>DASXAN010001526.1:0-2312 GCA_036406755.1 Gemmataceae bacterium | reverse complement strand
GGCGGTCGCGCCGAAGGACTGCGTGCTCGACCTGAACTTCTGAAGGATGGCCCGACGGCGTCGCCCGCCCCGCCCGCCCGCGGCGCAAAGAAGCGGCCGCGGGGGCGGGCAACCCACCTCGCACCAACGGGAACGGGCCGGGGGACCAAGCCCCCGGCCCGCCTCACATCGCCAGCCTTCCGTGCTCAGACGGCCGCAGCGGCCGCGGCCTTCCGCCGCCGCCAGCCGTAGCCGCACAGGGTCAGCGCGCCCGAGCCGAGCAGGACGACGGCCGGCGGTGCGGGGGCGGCGCTCGGGGCGGCGGCCAGGTCGAACTGGAAGTTCGCCCCGAACGCCGGCGGCAGCACGTCCAGCGGCGGCAGGGCCAGCGCCCCGCCGCCGAACGCGACCCGCCCGCGGCCCGGGTCCTCCAGGGCGATGTGGCCGTCGATGGCGATCGTGGACGACCCGTACTGCGCCATCTCGTCCGCGTCCGGACTGGTCGTCGGGTCCGCCGGGAAGAGCGCCCCGATCACGTACAGGCGGCCGGCCTGGAGCGACCCGGCGGCCGCCTCGTACCGGAACCCGTCGGCCAGGGTGCCGGCCGTCCCGACCGGGACGGTCGCCGCCGCCACCACGGCCCGGCTGGCGGCGTCCCAGATGGCCACCTGGTGGGCCGTTTTCAGCCCGTCGGCGTGGTAGTCGAACACCCCCAGGGCGGTGACGGTCAGGTCGGCCGTGGGGGTGAACCCCCACCCGATGGTGCCCTGCTGGCCGATCAGGCCGTTGGTGTCGACCACGGTTGCGGCCATGAAGCCGGCCCGGGCGGGGGCGGCGGCGAGCAGGGCGGCCACGGCGGCGGCGGGGAACAGGCGTCGCATCGAAAGACCTCCGGCCGGTCCCCGGCGGCGGCACGACCGCACGGCCGGCGCGGGGTGAGGGCGGACATCGGTACGGTGGGAGGACGGCCCGGCGATCCGCCGGGCGCGGTCGGTCCTCTGGGGCGGGCACCGCAGGGAGCGGGGATCAAACCGGGTCGCGCGGCCGGCGACACTAGGCAGGCCGGTGACTTCCCGGACGGGCCGGCACCGGGCCGGGCGGGGGTCGGCCCGCCCGGCCCGTGCCGGCTCACCAAGGAGTATGCGCCGGCCCGTCGAAATCTGTCGCCGGGGCGCGTGCGCCGTTCCCTACCAGGGAGTCAGGCGATCCGGCCCGGACCTAGCGGGGCGGCGGAGATTGTCTTTCCGGGCCCGCCGTGGTGAAGGTAACAGCCGCCTGTTCGGGAGGGTTGTTTGCCGCGCCAACTGGCGCACGGGACGCGGGCGGACCGTCAGTTCGTGCCCGGGTTTTTCCTTGCCCCGGCGGCGGTGCGCGCGAGAATGGGCGTCGCGTCCGCGGCGACCGGGGCCGTCGCTCCCGCCGAGGACCCGCCCGTTGTCGCGCGTCGCCCGCCCCGGGGAGGTGGATCGTGGCCGACCTGACGGCGTTTCACCCGACTCTCCACCCCTGGCTCACCGCCGTCTGGCGGGACCGGGTGCGCATCCTCGCCGCCGCCCGGCAGGAGGGCCAGACGGAGGGGGCCTGGCAGGTGTACGACCGGTACAACGACCCGACGGCCGCCGCCACCGACGACTTCGCCACCTTTTGTCAGGAGCTGTTCTACCTGACCACCGACTTCCCGGTCGAGTGCGCCGGGCAGCAGTCCGGCGACGCCACGGACTTCTTCCACCTGGAGCCGCCCGGCTGCGTCGTCGCCCAGGGCAAGGCCCGCGTCTACGTCCACACCCCGCAGCCGGTCCAGGTCCACGCCATCGCGGTCGCCCGGGCCGTCCTGGGGCTGATGCAGGTCAACGCGGACATCGTCAAGCTGAAGGTCGCCGGCCCGGGGCTGTCCCCGGCCCGCGGTGACACCGTCGTCATCTGGCTCAAACACGAGTTCGCGGTGAAGTGGCTGCTGGTGCGGCTGAAGGACCCGGGCGTGGCCGCCCACTGCCACGGGCCGGTGCCGCCGGGGGTGCGGCCCGTCGCCGACGGCCTCGGCTGGTCGCTGGAGCCGCCGCGGACGGACGGCGACGAGCCGATGGCCAAGAACCTGACGGCCCTGTGGCAGTCCCACGACCACAGCTTCGGGACCTACCTGGCCGGGTGCATCTTCCTGGCACTGGCCACCTGCGGCCCGCGGGGGGACAAGTTTCTGGATGCCGTCCTGCGGTACTTCCGGGCGGCCGGCGTGGACCCGATGAACCCGCACCGCGTGACGATGGCGGATTCGGAGGCCCGGCACCGGGCGCTGATCACGTCCCTGGCCCTGATCCTGGACGGCGGGTCGGCGG
>DASXAN010001525.1:0-5436 GCA_036406755.1 Gemmataceae bacterium | reverse complement strand
GCCTAAGAAGGGCGACGCCTCCGACCTCGACCCGACCCAGGCCCCGTCGGTGTTCGACATCGACGTGCTGCGGGTGGCCCGCGTCTATGCCGAGGCGCTGCTCAACGCCGCCGAGAAGCAGGGGAAAGTGGACGAGATCTGGGAGCAGCTCGTCGCCCTGGTCGGCGCCCCGCTCCGCCGCAGCGACAGCCCGACCGACCCGATGGTGCTGCTCGTGGTCGGCACGCCCCGCGGCCGGCGGGAGGAGATCATCCGCAAGGCCTTCGGCGGCCGGGTGGACGACCTGTTCCTGAAGTTCCTCCTTGTCCTGAACCGGCACGACCAGCTGGAAATCCTCCGGGCCGTGGCCGCCGTCTACCGCGAACTCATGGACGAACGGTCGCGGAACGTGCGGGTGCAGGTGCAGTCGGCCGTGCCGCTGACCGACGCCGAGCGGGACAAGGTGAAGGAGCTGGCCCGCGACCGGTTCCGCGACATGAACCCGGTCCTGGTCGAGTCGGTGGACCCGGCCCTGCTCGGCGGGCTCCGCATCCAGGTCGGCGACCAGGTGATCGACGCCACCGTCCGCACCCGGCTGGAATCCCTCAAGAACCAACTGCTAGCGAGGAGCAGCCATGCGATTAGACGCTGACGAAATTGTCCGCGTGCTCCAGCAAGAGATTCAGCAATACGGCCAGCAGGTCGAGTCCCGCGAGGTCGGGGAGGTGCTGGAGGTCGGCGACGGCATCGCCCGGGTGTACGGCTTGGCCGGCGTCATGGCCGGCGAGATGGTCGAGTTCACCCGCACCAAGGTCCGCGGGCAGGCGTTCAACCTGGAAGAGAACTCGGTCGGCGTCATCATCCTCGGCGACTACCTGGAGATCGTCGAGGGCGACGAGGTCCGGTCCACCGGGGCGTTGCTTCAGGTGCCGGTCGGCCCGGCGATGGTCGGCCGGGTGGTGGACCCGCTCGGCCGGCCGCTCGACGGCAAGGGCGAGATCGTCACCGACGCGTTCCGCCCCATCGAGACGACGGCCCCCGGCGTGGTCGAGCGGCAGCCCGTGAAGACCCCGCTCCAGACCGGCATCAAGGCGATCGACGCCATGACGCCGATCGGCCGCGGCCAGCGGGAGCTGATCATCGGCGACCGCAAGACCGGCAAGTCCACGATCGCCCTGGACACGATCATCAACCAGAAGTCCGAGAACGTCATCTGCGTGTACGTGGCGTGCGGGATGAAGGAGTCCACCGTCGCCCAGGCGGTCGAGAACCTCCGCGGCCACGGGGCGATGGATTACACCATCGTAGTCATCGCCACGGCGTCCGACCCGGCGCCGCTCCAGTACATCGCCCCGTACGCCGGCTGCGCCATGGCCGAGTACTTCATGTACGAGCAGGGGCGGGACACGCTGTGCGTCTACGACGACCTGACCAAGCAGGCCGCCGCCTACCGCCAGCTGTCGCTCCTGATGCGCCGCCCGCCGGGCCGTGAGGCATACCCCGGCGACATCTTCTACTGTCACTCGCGCCTCCTGGAGCGGTCGGCCCGCACCGCCGACCGGTACGTCATCGTCAAGACCGACACGCCGACGGAGAAGGTTGCGGACGACTGGGGTGTCAACGACGCGGCCAACCCGCGGCAGGCCCGCAAGCCGAACGGGCCGGGCAAGGTATACGTCGGCCCGAAGGGCCGCGAGGAGGCCGAGCACGACCTGAAGGAGTTGCAGAAGGCCCTGCCGAACCAGCAGCTGAAGCTGGCCAAGGTGTGGAACTCCGGCGGGTCGCTGACGGCCCTGCCGATCGTCGAGACGCTCGAGGGCGAGGTGTCGGCGTACATCCCGACGAACGTCATCTCCATCACCGACGGGCAGATTTACCTCCAGCCGGACCTGTTCTTTGCCGGCGTCCGCCCGGCCGTGGACGTGGGCATCTCGGTGTCCCGGGTGGGCGGCAACGCCCAGATCAAGGCGATGAAGGAGGTCGCCGGCGGGCTGCGGCTGGACCTGGCGTCGTTCCGGTCGCTGGAGGCGTTCGCCCTGCTCGGCACCGAACTGGACAAGGCGTCGCAGGCCCAGCTGGACCGCGGCTACCGCATGGTCGAACTCCTGAAGCAGCCGGCGTTCAAACCGATGAACGTCATCGACCAGGTGTTGATCCTGTTCGCCGGCACGAACGGCTACCTGGACAAGGTGCCGGTCAAGAGCGTGGCGGCGTGGGAGACCCAGTTCCTGCGGTACATGCACGACCAGAAGAAGGCGGTGTGGGACAAACTCGCCAAGGAGAAGAGCACCAAGGGCATGGAGGCGGAACTCAAGGCGGCGATCGAGGCGTTCCAACCGCAGTTCAAGGCGTAAGTGTTCATTTAGCCCCCGGTCAATGACCGGGGGCTAAATAACGAGTCGATTCATGGCCAACACCCGCGAACTCGTCAAGCGCCGCAAGGCGATCCGCAACATCCGCAAGATCACGCGGACGATGGAGCTGATCGCCACCGCCCAGTTCCGCAAGGCCCTCGACCGGGCCGTGTCGGCGGAAGCGTACACCAAGAAGATCGCCGAGCTGGCCGCCGACCTGAGCGCCAACGCCGGCGAGATCAAGCACCCGCTCCTGACGCCGCACGCCGAAGTCAAGAATGGCGTCCTGCTCGTCCTGACGTCCAACCGCGGCCTGGCCGGCGGGTACAACGGGTCGATCCTGCGGGTGGCCAACGAGCGGCTGCGGGAGTACGCGGCCACGGGCATCACCCCGCACCTAGAGGTGTCGGGCAAGCGGGCCATCATCTACTACCGGTTCCAGCGGGTGGCGACCGAGCAGGCCTACACGCACCTCCAGGACAAGCCGAACTTCCACGAGGTGGAGAAGCTGGCCAACCGGTACATCGCCGACTACGGCTCCGGCAAGATCGACCGGGTCGACGTGGCGTACATGAAGTTCATCAACGCCGCCCGGCAGACGCCGGTGGTCGAGACGCTACTGCCCCTGACGGCCGCGCCGGGCGCCGGTGCCGCGAGCGGGTCGGGTGCGAAATCCAAGGTCGAATACGAGTTCGTCCCGGACGCGGCCGGCATCTTGGAGGAAATCCTGCCGGTATCGTTCAAGGTGCGGCTGTTCAAGTGCTTCCTGGACGCGGCCGTCAGCGAGCAGATCGCCCGCCGGGTGGCGATGAAGGCGGCGACCGAGAACGCCGACGAGATCATCAAGGCCATCACGCAGGAATACAACCGCGCCCGGCAGGCGAAGATCACCAAGGAGCTGGCCGAGATCATCGGCGGCGCCGCGGCACTCGAATAACAGAGCAATTAACCACAAAGAACACAAAGAACACGAAGAAAAAGGGACACGAAGTAGCAACGAGCGGGTTTCTAATTCCACTTTTCTTGGTGTTCCTTCTTCGTGCTCTTTGTGTTCTTTGTGGTGGAACTTCTTTAGGAACTAACCATGATCGCGACCGCCAACGGGCAGCACACCGGCAAGATCGTGCAGGTGATCGGCTCGACGTTCGATGCCGAGTTCGAGGAGGGCAAGCTGCCCGAGATCTACAACGCCCTCAAGGTCGAGTCCGACGTCAAGGGCGTGAAGATCAACCTGGTCGGCGAGGTGCAGCAGCAGCTCGGCGGCAACCGGGTGCGGTGCGTCGCGCTCGGCTCGACCGACGGCCTCCAGCGGGGCATGGACGTGACCGACACGGGCGCCCCGGTCAAGGTGCCGGTCGGCGAGCCGGTGCTCGGGCGGGTGTTCAACCTCCTCGGCGAGGTGATCGACGGCCGCGGCCCGGTCCACGCCACCGAGTACCGGGCGATCCACCAGGAGCCGCCCAGCTTCGCCGAACTGACGCCCAAGACCGAACTCTTCGAAACCGGCATCAAGGTCATCGACCTCTTGACCCCGCTGGTCCGCGGCGGCAAGGCCGGGCTGTTCGGCGGGGCCGGGCTGGGCAAGACGGTCATCCTCACCGAGCTGATCGCCCGTATTGCCAGCCAGCACGGCGGGTACTCCGTGTTCGCCGGCGTCGGCGAGCGGACCCGCGAGGGCAACGACCTCTGGATCGAAATGCAAGAGACCGAGATCGGCAAGACCGGCCGGTCGGTCATCGAGCAGACGGCGATGGTGTTCGGCCAGATGAACGAGCCGCCGGGGGCCCGGCTGCGGGTGGCCCTGTCGGCCCTGACGATGGCGGAGCGGTTCCGCGACACCGGCAAGGAGACGCTGCTGTTCGTGGACAACATCTTCCGCTTCTCGCAGGCCGGCTCGGAGGTGTCGGCCCTGCTCGGGCGGATGCCCAGCGCCGTCGGCTACCAGCCGACGCTGGCGACGGAGATGGGCGAACTGCAGGAGCGGATCACGTCCACGGCCAAGGGGGCGATCACGTCCGTGCAGGCGGTGTACGTCCCGGCCGACGACCCGACCGACCCGGCCCCGGCGAACACGTTCCAGCACCTGGATGCCTTCATCTACCTGGAGCGGTCGATCGCGGCCCGCGGCATCTACCCGGCCATCGACCCGCTGGCGTCGAACAGCCGCATCCTGGAGCCGAACATCGTCGGCGAGCGGCACTTCAACGTCGCCCGGCGGGTGCAGCAGATCCTCCAGCGGTACCGCGAACTGCAAGACATCATCGCCATCCTCGGCGTGGACGAGTTGTCGGAAGAGGACAAGCAGGTGGTCGCCCGGGCCCGGCGGATCGAGCGGTTCCTGTCGCAGCCGTTCCTCGTGGCCGAGCCGTTCACCGGCAAGAAGGGCAACGTCACCCCGCTGGCCGAGACGATCCGGTCCTTCGAGGAGATCTGCGACGGCAAGCACGACAAGCTGCCGGAGCAGGCGTTCATGTACGTCGGCGGCATCGACGAGGCGGTCGAGGCGGGCAAGAAAATGCAGGGGTAAACCCAAACCCACCCGCGGCGGCGGGTGGGTGTTTCAACCCGACCCGCCGCCGCGGGTGGGCTTGTTGAGGTTTGCGGCGTGGATACCAGCGGCAAGCAGCTTCAGTGCGTCGTCGTCACGCCGGAGAAGGCGGTGCTCGACGAGCCGGCCGAGTTCGTCGCCCTGCCGATGTACGACGGCGAGCTGGGCGTCCTGCCCGGCCGGGCACCGCTCATTGGCCGGCTCGGGCCGGGTGAACTGCGGTACCAGCAGCGCGGGGCCGCCCGCCGGCTGTTCGTGGACGGCGGGTTCGCCCAGGTGCGGGCGGACGTGGTCACGGTACTGACGCCACGGGCGGTGCCGGCCGACGCCATCGACCCCCAGGCCGCCCGGCAGGAGCTGACGGCCGCCCAGGCGGTCGTGCCCAAGTCGCCGGGGGAGCAGGACGCCCGCCGCCGGGCCGAGCAACGGGCCCGGGCGATGCTCCGGCTGGCCGGGCACGGCGGCGCGGCCGACGGGCACTGAACCGCTGAAAGACAGTCCGAGCCCGAGCGCCAGCGAGGCATCCTCGCTGGCGCTCGGGCTCGGGCTTTTTTT
>DASXAN010001524.1:0-4847 GCA_036406755.1 Gemmataceae bacterium | reverse complement strand
GCCCTGGGCGGCAAGGGGCTGCCGCGCGGCCGCATCATCGAAGTCTTCGGCCCGGAGGCCAGCGGCAAGACGACCGTGGCCCTGCACGCCGTCGCCCGCGCCCAGAAAGGCGGCGGCGTCGCGGCCTTCATCGACGCCGAGCACGCCCTGGACCCGAGCTGGGCCAAGAAGGTCGGCGTGGACCTGGAGAACCTGCTCATCAGCCAGCCGTCCAACGCCGAGGAGGCGCTGAAGATCGCCGAGATGCTCATCAAGTCCAACGCGGTGGACATCATCGTGATCGACTCGGTGGCGGCCCTGGTGCCGCGCAACGAGATCGAGGGCGAGATCGGCGACTCGCACGTGGGGTTGCAGGCCCGGCTCATGAGCCAGGCGCTGCGGATCCTCAACCCGGCCATCTCCCGCACCCGGACGTGCATGATCTTCATCAACCAGATTCGGCAGAAAATCGGCGTCATGTTCGGCAACCCGGAGACGACCTCCGGCGGGCTGGCGCTGAAGTTCTACAGCTCGGTGCGGCTGGACGTCCGCAAGCTGACCGGGATCAAGGAGGGCGAGGAGACGGTCGGCAGCCGGGTGAAGGTGCGGGTGGTGAAGAACAAGGTGGCCCCGCCGTTCAAGGTGGCCGAGTTCGACCTGATGCACGCCGGCGGCATCTCCTGGGAGGGCGACCTGCTCGACCTGGCCCTGGAGGACAAGCTGGTGGACAAGAGCGGGGCGTGGTTCAGCTACGGCAACGAGCGGATCGGCCAGGGGCGGGAGAACGCCAAGGCGTGGCTGCGGGACAACCCGGACCGGGCCGAGGAGATCCGGCGGAAGGTGCTGGAAAAGCGGGGCATGGTGGCCCCGGTCGGCGTCAACGGCACGGCCGAGAGCGAGCTGCCGGAGGCGCCGACCTCGCGCCGCGGCCGCGCCACCGCCGCGACTGAGTAAGAAGAATTCACCACAGATGCACACGGATACACACAGATCAGAAAAGAAGAATGTTCTTCTCTTCTGATCTGTGTGTATCCGTGTGCATCTGTGGTGAATTCTCTTCCATTCGTTGCTCCCGTCCCGGGTGCGTGTTACAACGACAGCACGGACCGAGGGGGACGGGCCATGCGGCGGGGCGTCATCGGCATCGGGGTGGTGTTGGCCGCGGCACTGGCCACCCCGGCCGACGACGCCCGCAAAGTGGAACAGGCCCTCCAGGCCGTCATCGCCAGGGCCGAGCCGGCCGTCGCCTGCCTGCTCGTCTACCGCCCTGACCACCGCGGCACCGGCGACGCCGGCCGCCGGCCGTTCGACGACGACCGCCAGGCCGTCCCCGACTTCTATGCCAGCGGCGTCGTCCTCGACCCGCAGGGGCTGATCCTCACCAACTACCACGTCGTCCGCGAGGCCGCCGGCCCCCGCCGGGAACTGGACAAGGTGCTGATCGACGTCCGCCTGCCCGGCCGCAAGGACGCCGAGGGCGGCGACGGCCCGCCGCGGGTGGGCCGGGCCACCGTCCACGCCGCCGACGTGAAGAGCGACCTGGCCGTGCTCAAGCTCGACCCGGGCCGCGGGTGGGAGGGCCGCCTGCCGGTCGTCCCGCTGGGCCGGGGCGAAGAACTGAAGAAGGGCAGCCTGGTGGTCTCGCTCGGCCACCCGTACGCGGCCGGGTACCGGGACGGCAGCCCGAGCGCGTCGTGGGGCATCGTCAGCAACCTCCGCCGCCGCGGGCCGGGCAGTCCGACCGAGTCGGAACGCGCCAAGCTGCCGCTGGCGAACTTCGCCACCCTGATCCAGACCGACGTGCGGCTCCAGCTGGGGACCAGCGGCGGGGCGCTGCTGGACGCCGACGGCCGGCTGGTCGGGCTGACGACGGCCCAGGCCGCCCTGACCGGGGTGGACGCCCCCGGCGGGTTCGCCATCCCGATGGACGCCCCGGTGCGGCGGATCGTCGAGGTCCTGCTCCGCGGGGAGGAGGTCGAGTACGCGTTCCTGGGCATCTCCACCCGGCAAGGCTCCGACCCCGAGCCGGGCGGCGGGGTGATGGTCCAAGCGGTCATCCCCAACTCGCCGGCCGCCCGGGCCGGGCTGATGCCAATGGACGTCATCACCCGGATCAACGGCCGGCCGATCCGCGACTACGACGACCTGTTCCTGAACCTGTCCACCACGTTGGCCGGCCGGCCGGCCGAGCTGGTCGTCCGGAGCGGCCGGGCCGGCGGGCTGCGGACGGTGGACGTGCCGCTGGTCAAGGCCCCGGTGGAGATCGACTCGGTCCGGCACCGGCGGCGGGACGAGTGGGGGGTGGCGAAGACGCTGCCGCGGTCGTGGTACGGCCTGCGGGTGGAGTACACCAGCGCCAAGGACGCGACCTTCATCCGCCCCGGCGTGCTGGTCCGCGACGCGGCCGACCAGGCGAAGGCGGCCGGGCTGGTGCCGTACGAGGACATCATCACCCACGTCAACGACCGGCCGGTGAACAGCCCGGCCGAGTTCCGCACCGCGGCCGACGAGGCCGTCAAGCGCGGCGATTCCCTCAAGTTGACCGTCGCCGGCGACACCTCGCGGACCGTCACGCTCCCCTGACGCCATGCGCTACGCCATCTGCAACGAGACGTTCGAGGGTTGGGACCACGCCCGCGTCTGCGCCGCGGCCGCCGGGTTCGGCTACGGCGGGCTGGAGGTCGCCCCGTTCACGCTGGCCCCGCGGATCACCGACGTGACCGCCGAGCGGCGGCGGGCGCTGCGGCAGCAGGCCGCCGACTCCGGGCTTGCGATCATCGGCCTGCACTGGCTGCTGGCCAAGACCGACGGGTTCATGCTCACGTCGCCGGACCCGGCGGTGCGGGCGCGGACGGCAACTTACCTCGGCGAGCTGGCCTGCTGCTGCCGCGACCTGGGCGGGGAGCTGATGGTGTTCGGCTCGCCGCAGCAGCGGCGGGTGCCGCCCGGCCACACGCGGGAGCAGGCCGCCGACTTCGCCCTGGACACGTTCCGCCGGGCCGCCCCGGCGATCGCCGACAGCGGCGTCCGGTTGTGCCTGGAGCCGCTGGCCCCGGCCGAGGCCGACTTCCTGACCACCTGCGCCGAGGCGGTCGAGCTCTTGGACCGGATCGACCACCCGAACTTCGCGCTGCACCTGGACGTGAAGGCGATGTCGTCGGAGGCGGAGCCGGTGCCAGACCTGATCCGCCGGTACGTCGGCCGCACCGGCCACTTCCACGCCAACGACCCGAACCGCCGCGGCCCCGGGTTCGGCGCCACCGACTTCCGACCGATCTTCAAGGCGCTGAAGGAGAGCGGCTATGCGGGCTGGGTGTCGGTGGAGGTGTTCGACTATGCCCCGGACCCGGAGACGATCGCCCGGGAGAGCATCCGCTACATGCGGGAGTGCGAACAGTGATTCACCACAAAGGGCACAAAGGACACAAAGATAGAAGAATACTTTGTATTGTCCTCTTTGTGTCCTTTGTGCCCTTTGTGGTGAATCCGGTTTTTTCTTCTAATCCCGACCAACTCCAAGCTGGGTTTGGCGAGGCCGACATCACGCCCGCCCTCATCGGCAAGCCGGCCTACCTCGCCGGGTTCGGCCCGAACCGCAAGGCCACCGCCGCCCTCGACCCGCTCGCCGTCCGGGCCGTCGTCCTCCGCCACGGCGGCAAGACCGTCGCGATCGCCTGCGCCGACGTGGTCGGCCTGTTCCTGCCGACGGTCGAGCGCGTCCGCAAGGAACTGGCCGCCTTCGACTACGTCCTGGTGTCGAGCACGCACAACCACCACGGCCCGGACACGATGGGCCTGTGGGGGCCGAGCCCGTTCACCAGCGGCGTGGACGCCGACTACCTCCGGCGCGTCGAGAGGGCGATCGTCCGGGCGGTCCGTGACGCCGAGAAGGGGCTGCGGCCGGTCGGTGCGCGGATCGGTTCGGTAACGGCCCCCGAGCTGCTGCACGACAGCCGGCCGCCGGTCGTCAAGCACGACGAGCTGGTGGCGATCCAGTTCCGCGACCCGGCGACCGACGCGGCGGCGGGCATCGTCGTCCAGTGGAACTGCCACCCGGAGACGCTCGACAGCAAGAACACGCGGATCAGCGCGGACTTCGTCGGCGCGGCGGTGAAGGAACTGAAGGCGAAATACAACTGCCCGGTCGTTTACCTGACCGGGACCGTCGGCGGGCTGATGACATCCTTGCACGTGGACGTGCGCGACGAGCAGGGCCAGCAATTGCCGGAGGGGAGTGCCGAGAAGATGCGGCGGTACGGCCAGTTGCTCGCCGCCAAGACCGGGGCGGCGCTGGCGGCGGCGAAGCCGGTGCGGCTGACGCCGCTGGCAGTGCATAGCCGGTCGGTGGCTCTGCCGGTGGACAACCGGCGATTCATCCTCGGCAAGCAGCTCGGCGTGCTCGACCGGCCGATGGAGCGGTGGACCGGCGACCCGACGCAGCCGGTGACGCCGTTGGCCGAACTCGGCAAGGAGCGGGCGGCGATCCGCACGGAGGTCGCCTGGCTGCGGCTGGGCGAATTGGACGTAGCCGTCATCCCCGGCGAAATCTACCCGGAGCTGGTGCTGGGCAAGGTGCAGGACCCGCCGGACCCGGCGGCCGACTTCCCGGACGCCCCGGTTGAGCCTTCGGTGTATGGGCAACTCGCCGGGCCGCACCGGATGATCGTCGGGCTGGGCAACGACGAGCTGGGCTACATCCTGCCGAAGCGGCAGTGGGACGAGAAGCCGCCGTTCACCCACGGTCTGACGAAGGCGCCGTACGGGGAGGTGAACAGTCTGGGACCGGACACGGGGCCGCTGCTGTGCCGGGTGTTTCGGGATTTGGTGAGAGAGTCGAAGAAGCGGTAGGGGGCGGCGATCGAGCGCGA
>DASXAN010001523.1:0-6724 GCA_036406755.1 Gemmataceae bacterium | reverse complement strand
GGACCGCTGGAGCCGCGCGGGCAGGCGGCCGGCCCGCGCGGCGCGTCATTCCGCTGGTACGACCTCCGGGCCCCCGCCGCCGGCCGCCGCGCGGCGCACCGGCGGGTCGCCCGCCACTCGCTTTCGGTTGTCGTCCCGGATGTCGCGCAGGATTTCCAGCTGCTGCTCCTCGTACCGCAGGTCTTCGCGCGGGAAGCGGTCCAGCACCTCGAAGAAGAGGCGGAGGAATTTCTTGTCGTCGTGGGGCAGATCCCTGATGACGTAGCCGTTACCTTGCCTCACGGCGTATTCGCGCCCCGGCTCCTCCTTGCCCAGCAGGTACTTGCCCCATTTTTCTGAGACCCTCAGATTCACGTCCTTGTCCTTGATCGACTGGATGAACTCGGAGATCTTCCAGGCCGTGAACCGCCCGCCGTCCATGTCGTCGTAGACGAGTTCCTCCGCTTCCGGGAACGCGAACTCGTACCCGCGTTTCGTGAACAGGATCTTGTACCGCACCAGTTTCAGGTCGTCGCCGCTCAGGTCTTGGTCTGGCATGTGCACTTTCTCCTTGAGACAGACTTCCGGGCCGCGCCGGCGGCCCGGCGCTTCGGGGCAGACGTCCGTGGCGGGCGGTTGCCCGGCCGTCGGCGGCCACGGGGGTCGATCCTCCGGGGGCGCCGGGCCGAACCCGTCGGCCAAGGCGTCAGCGGTTTCGTCCAGCGTCCGTTGGATGTCTCGCAGGGCCCGGGTAAACGCTTCCATGCTCGACGCGAGCACCTCCAACGGCATCGTCATCAGCTTCGAGAAAAGGCGCCTCATCGCGTGTCCTCGGTCTCCCTCCCGCCGGACCGAACCGGCTCTGTCCCCCCGGGCGCACCCGCCCCCCGTCCGCGGCCAAGTCCGCCCATGACCGGTACCGGAAGACCTCTCCTAGTCGCCCCTGCGCCCGCAGGGCGGGGTGGACCTCGGTCACGGCCTGCTCGCACGGCCCGCCGACCAGCACGTCCCAGGCGTCCGCGTCGGCCCCGCCCGGCCCGTGCCGGCAGAAGCTGGTGATAAACGCCTCGCCCGGCGTCGTGTCCTGCCGCATGACGATCGACGAACTCACCCCGTTGGCGAACGCGTCGTCCCGCCGTAGGGTGTCGCCCAGCCTCCGCACCAGCCCGGCCATCACCTCCGGCCGCAGCATGTTCACCAGCGTCGTCGCCCAGGCCAGGCCGGCGACCGCGTTCCGCCGCGCCCGCTCCCGCGGCGGCTCGCCCCGGCCCGGCTCGACCGCCTCCCACGCCGACCGGCCGAACGGCAGGAAGTAGGTCGGCGAGAAGTACAGCGCCCGCCCGACCCCGTGCCAGAAGTAGTCCAGCGCCTCCGCGTCGAGCCAAGCCAGCTCCCGGTCCACCACCGGCACCACCCCGGCCGGGCGGAACACCCGCGCGTACAGGCCCAGCGACTCCAGCGCCGCCCCGACGTACCCGGGCCGGCAATTGGACCGGCACATGGCCAGGAACCGTTGCACCGCCGCCCGCACCTGGTCGGCCGGCGTGGCGGCCGTGACGTCGGCCAGCAGCCGCTCGGCAAACGCCAGGCCGGCGCCGGCGTGCAGCATGGTCAGGCTCTTGGCCGGGGCCGCGGCCGCCCGCGGGCCGGTCAGCAGGTCGCGCGGCCCGTCGCCCTGCCCCCACAGACTGTCCGCGTAGTAGTGGCCCGCCCCCTCGACCGCCCACAGCGCCGGGAACGGGTCGAGTTCGTACGCCCGGCCGACCAGCTCGGCCACCGGGACGTAGCTCCCGTCGGCCGGCAGGTGCAGCAGGGCCTCGACGTTGCGGACCCACTGGAAGACCTTCAACTTGTTCTGCAACTCCCGCCACGCCAGCCCGACGTCCTGACCGGCCAAGACGAACCGCGCCGCGTCCGCCGCCTGTCGCAGCACGTCGGTCGCCTGCCGCGCCGGCCGCAGGGCGTTGCCCGTCAGCACGTCGAACGTCACGTTCACGGCCCCGCGCTGGAGGACGTCGCCGACGCGGTACACCTGCCGCAGGAGCCCGCCGAGCTCGGCCGCAGTCACGTGGGCCACCGCGTCCAGAGCCGTCACCGGGCGGGCGGGCCGGCCGGCGGAGGGCGGCGCGAGCGCCCCCGCGAGCTGCTGCGTTCCGAAGAGCGACTGCGCCCACAGGAAGCTCAGTGCCGACTGCGCCAACCCGGCCATGACGTCTCCCGTCCGTTCACCGCCCGGCCGTGATTCGGCCCAACACCGCCACCCCCGCCGCGAGCACCAGCACGCCGCCGGTCTGCGCCGCCGATTCGCCGATCACCCCGGCCCGGGCCAGGTGATACCCCAGCAGGCCGACCGCCAGCAGGGCGAGGAGCAAGGCGGCCGTCGTCGCCGCGGCGTTCTTCTGCCGGTGCCCGTCGGCCGTCTCGTGCAGCCGCACGCTCAGGCGGGCGTTGCCCTCCGCCAACACGGTCAGCGCCTCGTCCAGCCGCCGCGGCAGGTCGTGCAGGGCCGGGACGTACCGCTCCAGCGTGCGGATGACCTGTCCGGGGCTCATCAACTCTCCCAGCCGGCCGACCGCGGCGGTCATCCGCACCGCCTCCAGCCCGTCGCCGAGCGCGTCCTCGTCCGGGGCCAGCCGCGCCGCCGCGGCGTGCACCAGGAACGCGGCCCGGAATAGCCGAGTCAGATACGCCGGCGGCCGGCAGCCTTCCGCCAGTGCCAGCCGCCAGTGGAGCAGCAGCACCTCGCCCAGGCCGTCCGCGGCGCCGGCCCCGCGGGCGGGCACGGCCTGGCGGAAGCGGCGGCGGACTTCGTCCGCGCGGGCCGGCGGCAACCCGCCGTCCATCAGCCGGAACAGGTGGCCGCAAGCGGCGTCCGGGTCGCCGGCCGCGGCGGCGGTGAGGTAATCCCGCACCGCCCCCCGGGCCGACGCCGGCACGACCGCGGTCCCGCCGGCGAATGCGACGCGGCCGTCCGGCAGGACCACGACGTCGCCCGGCCCGGCGTCCGCCGGGAAGGACCGGTCGAACAGCACCTGCCGCAGCCACGCCGCGCACAGCCGGCCGGCCAGGTCCGGTCGGGCCGCGGCGACGTCGCCGAGGGGCCGGCCGGGCACCCATTCCCGCGTCAGCACCCGTGGCGCACACAGTTCCGCGTGGACGCGGGGGACGTACAGGCTCTCGTCCTCCGCGGCGTCTTCGGCGGCGGCCAGCCACGCCCGGGCCTGCCGCGGCAGGTCGGCCTGATCCTGCACGGCGCGGCGAAAATCGGTCACCGCCGTGTCCAAGGTCAGCCCGGCCTCGGTCTCACCGGCCAACACCTCCCGGAACAGGGAGAGCGTCGCCAGGTCGGGGGCCATGTCTTCAGATCGGCCGGGCGGGGCCACCGTCACGACGACCGGCTCGCCGCTCCGCAGCCAGGCCCGGTGAGCCTGGACGAGCAGGCCACGCTCGCACGGCTCCGGGTCGAAGGCGGAGAACCACTCGCCGAGCGGCCGGCCCAGCTCGGCGTCGATCAGGCCGCGCACGGCGTCGGGCGGCACCGGCGGCGGCCCGCCCGCTAACCCGTCCAGCTCCTGGCGGATCGCGGCCGTCAGCAGGTCGGCCCGCGATGCCAGATACCGGCCGAAGGCGGCGTGGACCGGCCCCAGTTGCTCGAGCGCGGCGCGGAGCCGGCGGCCAGCCGGGACGGCGGCCGGCCGCCGTCTCGGCCGCAGGCCGAACGCCTTGAGGCAGGCCAGGACCTGCTTCCGCCGGGCCCGTGGCCGCTCTTGCGGGGGCCGCGGGGGTGTCCAGTCCGAGGTCGTCAACGGTCGTCTCCGTGTCGGCCGCTACTCCAGCGGCAGGGCAGCCGCTTCGGTCACGCGGTTCAGGAACGCCGCGTTCGTCACCCGGTACACGATCTCGGCGACGGCGGCGTCCGCGTAGTGTTCGCGGAGGTGGGCGATGTCGTCGTCGGTGATCCGCTGCGGCGCGACGGTCAGCTTGCGGACGAAGGCGAGGGCCTCGCGGTCGGCCACGGGGAGACTCGCCCCGTCCCCGTCCAGGGCGAAGATGGCGTCGTCGGACTGGCCGAGCGCCCGCAGCTGCCGCTGCGCCTGACCGAGGGCGTACCACGCCCGGTCGTGGCGGGCGGCGACCCATGCGATCCGGCCCTTCAGCACCGGGGACAACACGCCCTTCTCCTCCGCCGTCCGCAGGCTCGCCGCCCGGGGCACGCCGGACTGCGGGAACCGGGCCAGCAGCCGCACCCAGTTCGGCACCGGCCCGGCGGGCCAGGTCGCCGGCAGGGCCGCCCGCGTGGCCGCCTCGTCCGCCGGCTTGAGCCGCGGCTGGCGGTGGGCGATCTCCGCCAGCTTCTGCTCGACCTCGGCCCGCGACTCCGGCGGCGGCCGCTTGACCACGACCGCCGACCGGGGCCGGCCGGGCGCGGTGTCGCCGATCGGGGCGACGATGCTCGGCCGGTCGAGGAACGCCGGGCTGGTCGGAGTGAGGAACGTCTTCAGGTTGGCCGGCGGCCGGCCGCCGGTCGCCCGCAGTAGCGCCTCGCCGCTGTCCTCCTGCGGGATGCCGAGTGAGTCGGTCCAGCGGTTCATGGCGTTGAACCCGGCGACCGCCAGGACGATCTCCAAAGCCTCCGACTCGGAGTAGTGGGCCCGGAGGGCGTCCAGGTCGGCCGCAGTCAGGGCGTGCGGCTCGTAGGTGAGCTTGCGGGTGAAGGCGAACGCGGCCCGCTCCGCCGGGGTGAACGCCGACCAGTCGGCGTCCAGCGCCGCCAGCCGGTCGTCGGAGACGCCGGCCGCGGCCAGCTTCCGTTCCTGGTGGCCGAGGCAGTAGTGACAGTTGTTGGCCCGGGACACGACCCAGAACAACAGGGTCTTGAACGTCGGGTCGAGCGTCATGCCCCGTTCGCCGCCGCGGAGGAACCCGCCGCCGTCCCGCAGGTCGGCCGGCAGGTGCCGGGCCCGCATCCGGGCGTTGTTCACCGGCACCCGGCCGCCCGCCACTTCCTCCGCCGTGGGCGGGGCCAGCGGCAAGCGCGGCTGGCGGTGCTTCAGGTCCTCCAGGGCCTGCTTCATTTCCGGCCGCGTTGCCGGCACCGGCTTCGGCTCGGCCTCGTCCGCGGCGGCCCGCCCGGCGGCGAGCGGCGCCAGCGCGACCGCCGCAATCAAGTAGACGCGCGTCATGAACTGTCTCCTCGTGCTCAATCGACTTCGCGGACGACCGACACGTGCGGGGCCGTGTAGACGCGGTAGCAGACCGCCTGCCGCCGGCTGCGGCCCCGGTCGTCCCGGGTCGTCAGCGTCGCCTGGAACCGCAGCCCGGCGCCGACGACCGCCGGCGGCGCCGTCACCTCGTACCGGACCAGCTTGACCCGCCCGCCGGCCCACTCGGAATCGCCGACGTGGATGCACGGTTTCAGGTGGGCGAGGGATTCGGGCGTCTCGCCCCGCGCCCACGCCGCCAGGGCCGCGTGGAGGGCGTCCCGGGCGCAGTCCGGGTCGCACGGCGCGAGCCCCGACCCGCAGCACCCGGTGACCGCCAGGGCGGTCGCCGCCAGCAGGCCGGCGGCCGGCGATCGTCTGCCGATGTGCGTCATGGTGAGCCTCCGTCGGGCAGCCGCCGGGCTGGTCCCGGCGGTCTTCACTCCTAGTAGTCCGTCACCGTTTCGCCGCCGTTGCGGGTCCCGATCGCCCGCCAGATGGCGAGCGGGATCGTGTCGCGGACGAACCGCACCGACCCGTCGCACAGCAGCAGGTTGACCCCGCCGCCGTGGGCGCTGTTGGCCGTCGTCATGATCCGCGACGGCGGGAACATGCAGCTCCGCGAGTTCGGCAGGCCCCCGTGCCAGTAGCTGGTCGTCGAGTGGTAGCCGTACAGCCACGGCGCCCCGACGTCGGACACCCCCTGCCGAGACAGGTCGGAGACGTTCGCGGCCGCGCACTGGGTAACGGCCTCGTCCGGCGTGGCCGGGTAGGTGCCTGGCTGGAACGTGTCGGCCGTCTCGGTGACGACGGCGTTACTGAAGTCGCCCTTGACGTGCTCGCTGTACGCGGCGGTGTTGCTCAGCCCGTCCGTGATGTCGCCGAACTTCGTCTTGCTGTTGCAGAAGAACGGCCCGTTCGGGGCCGGTATGGTCTGGTTCACGTCCGACGACGGCGACTGGTCCGGCCCGTACCACATGGCCACGCCGGTCCCCTCGTTGGCCCGGTAGTTGATGCCGGCCCAGCCGGGCGGCAGGTTGCTGAAGGGGTCGGACGGGCACAGGAAGATCTTCACCACCGCGCTCACGGCGGCGGCATTCTTCGGGTTGTTCCACGGGACGGTGAAGTCGATCAGACGGCCGGCCGCCTCCTGCTCCACGAACGGCAGGATCCGGCTGTGGCCGGAGAACGACGAGCCGTTCGGGAACGTGCGGCTGGCCGGCCAGTTGCCGTACGCCCCCTCGAAGTTGTGCAGGGCCAGGCCGATCTGCTTGAGGTTGTTCTGGCAGCTCGACCGGGCGGCCGCCTCGCGGACCTTCTGGACGGCGGGGAGCAGCAGGCCGATGAGGATCGCAATGATCGCGATGACGACCAGCAGCTCGATCAGCGTGAACGCGGAACGACGGTACGACATGGTTCGGTCCTCGAACGGAAACGGGGGCGATGGTCACAGCGTCCGCAGAAAAGCCACCAGGTCCTGCTTCTCGCCCTTGCTCAGCTTCAGGTCGAACAGCAGGTTGAAGAACTCGACGGAGTCCTCGAGC
>DASXAN010001522.1:0-3198 GCA_036406755.1 Gemmataceae bacterium | reverse complement strand
CTGGAACTGCATGAGCAAATCGCTGCGGCACGCCCCGCCGTCCACCCGCAACTCCTGCACCGGGTAGTGCGCGTCGGCCCGCATGGCGTCGAGCAGGTCGGCGGACTGGAACGCGATCGACTCCAGCGCCGCCCGGGCGATGTGGCCGGCGGTCGTGCCGCGGGTGATGCCGGTCAGCGTGCCGCGGGCGTAGGCGTCCCAGTGCGGCGCCCCCAGCCCGGCGAACGCCGGCACCAGGAACACGCCGCCGCTGTCCGTCACGGTCGCAGCCAACGTGTTTACCTCTTCGGCCGTGCGGATCAGGCCCAGCCCGTCCCGCAGCCACTGAACCACCGCCCCGGCGATGAACACGCTGCCCTCCAGGGCGTAGTCGGTCCGGCCGTTGGCCGTCCAGGCGATCGTGGTGACGAGCTTGTTCGTCGAGGCGACCGCCTTTGGACCGGTGCACTGGAGCATGAAGCAGCCGGTGCCATAGGTGTTCTTGGTCAGCCCCGGCTCGGTGCACAGCTGGCCGAACAGGGCGGCCTGCTGGTCCCCGGCGATGCCGGCGATCGGCACGCGACCCATGGTGAAGTCGGCCGAAACGTCCCCGTACACCGCGCTCGACGCCTTGACCTCCGGCAGCATCGACCATGGGACGCGGAGCAGCCGACACAGTTCCTCGTCCCACTTGCGGGTGTGGATGTTGTAGAGCATCGTCCGGGAGGCGTTCGACGGGTCGGTGACGTGTAGCCGACCGTCGGTCAGCTTCCAGATGAGCCAGCTGTCCACGGTGCCGAATGCCAAATGACCGGCCTCGGCCTTCGCGCGGGCCTCGGGGACGTTGTCGAGAATCCAGTTGACCTTGGAGCCCGAGAAGTAGGCGTCGATGACCAACCCGGTGCGGTCGCGGACGAGGGGTTCGTGGCCGTCGGCGCGGAGGCGGTCGCAGAACGGGGCGGTGCGGCGGTCCTGCCAGACGATGGCGGGGTACACCGGCTCGCCGGTCTGTCGGTCCCAGACGATGGCCGTTTCCCGCTGGTTGGTGATGCCGAGCGCGGAGACGTCCTTGGGCTTCAGCCCGGCCCGGCCGAGGGCCTCGACGGTCACGCTCAACTGGGCGGTCCAGATCTCCTGCGGGTCGTGTTCGACCCAGCCGGGTTTCGGGTAGAGCTGGGCGAACTCCTTCTGGGCGACGGAGCGGATGCCGCCGTCGCGGTCGAAGACAATGGCGCGGGCGCTGGTCGTACCTTCGTCGAGGGCCAGGATGTGGCTCATGACGGCCTCCAAGAGGAAATGAACTACAGATGCACACGGATGCACACAGATCAGAAAGCCAAAAACTGCTTTCTTCTCTGATCTGTGTGCATCCGTGTGCATCTGTGGTTCATTTCTTATGTAATATGCGCCCCCTGCGTCTCGACGTAGACCGCGTACAGGGACTGGCTGGCCGTCATGAACAGCCGGTTCCGCTTCGGGCCGCCGAAGCAGACGTTCGAGCAGATCTCGGGCAGCCGGATCAGGCCGATGCGTACGCCGTCCGGGGCGAACACGTGGACGCCGTCGTACCCTTCGCCAACCCACCCGGCCCCGACCCAGATGTTGCCGTCCACGTCGCAGCGGATGCCGTCGGCCAGCCCGGCCACCGTCTGTTGCATGAGCCCGCCGCCCTGGGCCGGCCGCGTCAGGGCCATCGCCATTGAGGCGTACTCCCGGCCGTTGGCGAGCTTCTTGCCGTCGCCGGTCACGTCGTAGACGCGGATGTTCTTCGGGGCTTGCGCGTAGTGCGTCGCCCCGGTGTCGCAGATGTAGAGCTTCTTGTAGTCCGGCGAGAAGCACAGGCCGTTCGGCTTGAACAGGTCGTCGGCGACCTTCTCCATGCCGCCGTCCGGGGCGATGCGGTAGACGGCCTCCTTGAGTTGCAAGTCGCCCTTGTGGCCCTCGTAGTTCATGAGCGACCCGTAGCCGGGGTCGGTGAACCAGACGCCACCGTCGGGGTGGACGACGATGTCGTTGGGGGCGGTGAGCGGTTTGCCCTGCCACTTGTCGGCCAGGACGGTGACGGCCCCGGAGTGCTCGTAGCGGATGACGCGGCGGTTGCCATGCTCGCAGGCGAGCTGGCGGCCCTGGAAGTCGAAGGTGTTGCCGTTGGAGTGGCCGGCCGGCTGGCGGAAGACGGACACGTGGCCGTCCTCGTCGAGCCGGCGGAGCTGGCGGTCGTTGGGGATGTCGGACCAGAGCAGGTACTTGCCGACGCCGCACCAGGCTGGCCCCTCGGCCCAGAGGGTGCCGGTGTAGAGTCGCTGGATGGGGGTATTGCCGAGCTTGTATTTGTCGAAGCGTTTGTCGAGGGAAACGATGTCGGGGTCGGGGTAGCGGGTCGGCGACTGGCCGGACCAGTCGCGGTCGGCGGCCGCGGCGAGCCGGGAGCGTAAGCGACCGGTGGTTAGCGCGACGCCGGCGACGGCAGCGGATTTGAGGAGGGCGCGGCGGTCGAGGGCGGGTTGGCTCATGGCGGCACCTGCGGGTCGTGGCGGCGAAGGCGGATGCGTGCCGGTATAGCCGAAGTGCGATGGGAATGCAAACCTATGCTGGCCGGATACAATTAATGCTAAGGCCCCGCCGGGAGAACAATAGACAGGAGATCGTGAGATGGACGTTCGCGCTTTCCCTCTCTGGCCAGAAGGCAAGTTCTGGCCCGACCAGACCTACGCAGATTTCTTTCTCCGCGACTTGCCGTTCCGATCAGAATGGCGCGATCCCGCGGGGCGATTCAATCACTGGCGGAAATTCCATCTGAGATGGTCACCAGACGGGACACTGGTACTTTTTTATCGCGTCAAGCTACAAGCGGTGCTTGCATTCGCACGCTTGCTTGGCGGCCACCATGACGCGGACGACCCGTCACTTTCCTTTGCTGATGGAAAACCGCCAACGGGCTATTTCGTCGTTGATCCAGCGAGTGTTGTGCTCCTCGGAAAGCCGATTCATCAGGACGAACTTCCGTGGACCACCGCCCGCGCAGGAGCTAGCAGTGCGCCCCGACACGTGGAACTCCGTTTGAGACAGGCTTGGTACCTAGATTCAAGTCCAGCGCTAGAAGCGACCTTTCTAGAGGTGGCCAACGCTCATCAACCGATGAGACCTGACTTCGAGCATCCTGGGGGCTACACGCCACCCAACTTTCGTCGAATGCGAGTTTAGCCCGTCTCTGCCGCT